>NZ_JBBCMI010000008.1:0-242912 GCF_037152415.1 Cedecea sp. AS113 | reverse complement strand
GCCTGGCGGCCGTAGCGCGGTGGTCCCACCTGACCCCATGCCGAACTCAGAAGTGAAACGCCGTAGCGCCGATGGTAGTGTGGGGTCTCCCCATGCGAGAGTAGGGAACTGCCAGGCATCAAATTAAGCGTGCTGATATGGCTCAGTTGGTAGAGCGCACCCTTGGTAAGGGTGAGGTCCCCAGTTCGACTCTGGGTATCAGCACCACTTTTTAGGTTAAAGTTCGGCACGTAGAAAAGAATTTGCCTGACGGCCGTAGCGCGGTGGTCCCACCTGACCCCATGCCGAACTCAGAAGTGAAACGCCGTAGCGCCGATGGTAGTGTGGGGTCTCCCCATGCGAGAGTAGGGAACTGTCAGGCATCAAATAAAGCATTAACCCCGACCGAAAGGCCGGGGTTTTTTGCTTTCAGAGATGTGCAAAACAGCATAAAAAAGGCCGCGTCCGCGGCCTTTGTCGTTTAATGGATAACCTGAGACAAGAAAGCTCGCGTTCTTTCCGATTTCGGATGGGCAAAAAACTCTTCAGGCGGTGCCTGCTCTACGATCTCTCCACGGTCCATAAAGATAACCCTGTCGGCAACGGTACGCGCAAACCCCATTTCGTGAGTCACGCACAGCATCGTCATCCCGGATTCGGCCAGGCCAATCATGGTATCCAGCACTTCCTTCACCATTTCCGGGTCAAGTGCAGACGTCGGTTCATCGAAGAGCATGATTTTAGGCTTCATGCATAGCGAGCGAGCAATGGCCACACGCTGCTGCTGGCCACCGGATATTTGCCCCGGGAATTTATGCGCATGTTCAGCGATTCGCACTCGTTCGAGATAATGCATCGCCAGCGCTTCCGCTTCTTTCTTCGGCATCTTACGCACCCAAATCGGAGCCAGGGTGCAGTTCTGCAAGACCGTTAAATGCGGGAACAGGTTAAAGTGCTGAAAGACCATGCCGACTTCGGTACGGACTTTTTCTATATTGCGGAGATCGTCATTCAACTCTGTGCCGTCAACGACAATACGCCCCTGCTGATGCTCTTCAAGATGGTTAATACAGCGAATAGTCGTTGATTTCCCGGAGCCCGATGGCCCACACAGCACGATACGCTCACCCTGCTTCACATTGAGATTTATATCTTTTAAAACATGGAATTGCCCGTACCATTTGTTCACATTTTCCAACGTGATCATCGTGTCGGCAGCCTGCAGTGTCATTTTACTCATCATAATCCTTAGTGCGGCGTGCGGCCGGTGTGGAAGCGCTTCTCCAGATGCTGGCTGTAGCGCGACATACTGAAACAGAAAATCCAATAGACGATAGCGGCAAAGACATAGCCTTCTGTCGACATCCCCAGCCAGGCCGGATCGACAGTGGCTTGCTGTACGCTACTAAACAGATCGAACAGGCCGATGATGATCACCAGACTGGTGTCTTTAAACAGCGCAATAATCGTGTTCACCAGACCCGGGATCACCAACTTCAGGGCCTGAGGTAAAATCACCAGCCCTTGCATTCTCCAGTAACCTAGCGCCAATGACTCTGCTGCCTCATATTGCCCTTTGGGCAGAGCCTGCAGCCCGCCACGAACCACCTCGGCCACATAGGCTGACTGGAATAAAATCACCCCGACCAATGCCCGAATCAGTTTATCGATGGTGGTGCCTTCCGGTAGAAACAGCGGCAGCATCACGGAAGACATGAACAGCACCGTGATCAGCGGTACACCTCGCCAAAATTCGATAAACATTATTGAAAGGATTCTCACAACCGGCATGCGCGATCGTCTGCCCAGTGCCAGCACAATACCCAGCGGCAGGGCGCCTGCGATGCCGACGGAAGCAATGATTAGCGTGAGGGTTAATCCGCCCCAAAGACGAGTCTCCACGCGGTCCAGCCCCAGGAATCCACCGTACATCAAGAGCCAAACGAGGAGCGGATAGGTCACGGCCCAGGCGGCGATATAGCGACCACGGTGAGGAAGCGACTTCCAGAACATTGCGGCTACGGAAAGTAACCCAATGATCAGTGCAAGGTTGATGCGCCAGCGCAATTCGTGAGGATAAAGTCCATACATAAACTGCCCGAAGCGGTCGTGGATAAAGACCCAACACGCCCCTCCCTGAGTACAGTCGGCTCTTGTCTCACCTACCCAATTCGCCTGGAAAACCGCCCAGTTCAGAAGCGGAGGGATAAGCGTCCACATCAGCCCGAGACAAAGCAGTGTGAGCAGAGTATTCAGCCAGCTGGAGAAGAGATTTTTACGCATCCAGCGCCAGATTCGTTCCAGGTGGTTAGCTGCCTGGCGGGCGTCGTGCGCCGTTAAAACTTTAGTCATCGATATTCCTTAACGCTCGACGAGGGCGATACGGCGGTTATAGACGTTCATCAGCAGCGAAATAACCAGGCTGATAAGCAAATAAACGGACATCGTGATAGCGATGGTTTCGATAGCCTGGCCCGTTTGGTTAAGCACGCTGCCGGCAAACAAAGACACCATATCCGGATAACCAATGGCTGCTGCCAGGGAAGAGTTTTTGACGATGTTCAAGTACTGGCTGGTCAACGGCGGAATGATGACTCTCAGCGCCTGGGGCACAATCACCTGGCGAAGCGTCACCTGCTTAGGCAGACCCAGGGACAAAGCCGCCTCATGCTGGCCAAAGGGGACGGACTGAATACCTGAGCGAATGATTTCCGCGATAAAGACCGAGGTGTAAACCGACAGCGCCAGCGTTAAAGCCGCCAGTTCAGGGATAAGTACAATCCCACCGCTGAAGTTGAAACCGTGCAGAGCTGGAATATCCCAGTGAAGGGCTGCCCCGAAGATCAAATGCGCCAGCAGCGGAAGCACAACGATCAACGCGATCGTCACGGGCCAGGTGCGACGAATCTGCCCGGTTCTCATTTGGTGCATTTTGTTATAGCGGTACAGGCCCGCAGAAACGATCAGTGCGCACAGAATGGCAACCGCAAATGCCAGCAGACCTTCCCCCATAATCGGAGCCGGAAGAGACAGCCCGCGATTGCTCAGGTACATCAGGCCAAAGGCATCCAGAGCCTGGCGTGGGCCCGGCAGATTACGCAGCACGGCAAAGTACCAGAAGAAAATTTGCAGCAGCGGGGGGATGTTGCGAAACGTCTCTATATAAAAGGTAGAGAGTTTACGCACCAGCCAGTTATCAGAGAGGCGTGCCAGGCCCACAAAGAAGCCGATAAATGTCGCGAATACAATACAGAGAACAGACACCAGCAGGGTATTCAGCAGCCCAACAACAAAGACTTTGCCGTAGGTATCTCCCTGATCGTAGTCGATCAGATGCTGGACAATGCCAAACCCGGCGGCGCGATCGAGAAAGGCAAAACCGGAGGTAATACCGCGGCTGTCCAGGTTGGTAATGGTGTTGTGAATCAAATAAACCGCCACGCCAATAACCAAGGCGATGGCGATGATTTGATACAGCCAGGCGCGAACCGAGGGGTTAGAAAAAGATAAGTCGGCCTTCACGGCTGGGCGGTGATGACGCATAAGCAAACCTCAGTAACAGGAACATAAATCTGGGGCACCGCAATGGGCAGTGCCCTGTTCTGGTATGTCGCTTAGCGAACTGGTGGGGCGTACTGAATCCCACCGTTGTTCCACAGGTTGTTCTGGCCGCGTTTGATTTTCAGCGGGCTTTGGGCACCGACGTTACTCTCGAAAATCTCAGCGTAGTTACCGACCTGCTTCACGATGTTGTAGGCCCACTTGTTGTCCAGCTTCAGGTCTTTGCCGAAATCACCCTCTTTCCCTAACAGGTGCGCCATATCCGGCGTGGTCGGGTTGGCGGCCATCTGGTCGACGTTTTTAGAATTAATGCCCATCTCTTCGGCATTCAGCATGGCGAACAGCGTCCAGCGCACGATGGAGAACCAGTCATCGTCCCCGCGGCGTACAACGGGTCCCAGGGGTTCTTTAGAGATGACTTCTGGCAGCACAAGCCATTCTGCCGGATTGCTGAGCTTGATGCGCAGGGCGTACAGCTGAGACTGATCTGAGGCCAGAGTATCGCAGCGCCCGGACTCCAGCGCTTTGGCCGACTCGTCTGAACGGTCAAAGGTGACCGGCGTGTACTTCATCTTATTGGCTTTGAAGTAGTCGGCGACGTTCAGCTCGGTGTCGGTTCCGGCCTGAATACAAACCGTGGCACCGTCGAGCTCTTTCGCGCTTTTGAGGCCGGCTTTATTGTGGGTCAGGAAGCCGATACCGTCATAGTAAGTGACGCCGGTGAACACCATCCCCATGCCCGCGTCGCGGGAAGAAGTCCAGGTGGTGTTACGGGAAAGAATATCTACCTCGCCGGACTGCAGCGCCGTAAAGCGCTCTTTTGCTGTCAGAGGCGTGTATTTGACTTTAGAAGCATCGCCGAAGACTGCCGCCGCCACGCCACGGCAAACATCCACATCGATACCGGTAAACTTGCCGCTGCCGTCAGCGTAAGAAAAGCCCGGCAGACCATCGCTGATTCCACATTGCACGAAGCCTTTCTTTTTGACGGCATCCAGCGTGGTGCCTGCATGAGCCTGATTAGCCATCGCAAACAGCGTGCCGGTAGCGACCAGAGTGGCGATCATCATCTTCTTCATAAATGCATCCTGAGTGGCAAAATTATCATTATTGGCGAAATGGCATCCGGGAGGTGCCAGATCCGTATTCGTGGCAAATGCCCGAGTCATAGTCTTTAAAGCAAAGGGGATGCCAGGTTTTTGCGGGGGCGTCTTATGAAGAAGAAGGCAGGTAGCCATGAAGGTATGGGCAAGAAAATGCGCCGAAATAGTGCAGGCCTGCAACTAACGGCGCATTTCAGAGCAAAATGATTCAGGTGTTGCAGGAAGAAGAAACAAAAAAGCGCGAGAGCCTCGCGCTTTGGTCGAGGGGAGAACTTATTTGGTGAGTGCCACGATACCCAGGGCTACGCCTGCCACGGCAGCGGTACCGGCGGCAATCGCGCCAGCGGTTTCCCAGTTATCCTGAGTGGTGCCTTTCATACAGGTATTGGTGTGCACCAGGCGCCCCTGGTCATCATAGACCGGTACGCAAGGGGAATCGGTCGCACAGCCAGCCAGAAAAGTAGTGAGCAACGCGACAGCGATGAATTTAGTCATTTTGAACCTCGGTTTTACCAAACGCCGGAACAGGGATTGCTCTCGTAGGTGCCCATAAAGGTACGAAGCTTTCACGGATGCTGCACCGGTGTGAATGTGGCTATTTTACCACTGCGACTCAGACCACAGGATCGGGGAATAATTGCAAAGCGTGTGAAGTGTAAACAAAGTGAAGGAAAGGGCGATGCAGCGATGAATGATGAGGAAAAACGTCAGATTCGGGGTGTAGAAAAGAGAAAAGGCGCTTTCCCATGCCGAGTCGCGCCTTTTCACAACACTAACTGATTAGTATCAGTTCATGCCGTATTTTTTCAGTTTCTTACGCAGCGTACCGCGGTTGATACCCATCATCAGGGCTGCGCGGGTCTGGTTGCCGCGGGTGTATTGCATCACCATGTCCAACAGTGGCTGTTCAACTTCAGCCAGTACCAGCTCATACAGGTCATTCACATCCTGACCATTCAGTTGAGCAAAATAGTTCTTCAGTGCCTGTTTAACCGAGTCACGCAGGGGCTTTTGAGTTACCTGATCCTGAGAGTTAACGGTGGAAACGGTCAGTACGTCAGAATTTACGCGTTGTTCGAACATAGTTCTGTCAGCTCTTTATTTCATTACGCAAGATTTTCGAAGTATGCCTCCAACGCCTCCAGCTGTTCGCTGGTATCCTCAATGGCGTTGAATGTGCGCCGAAACTGGTCATCTGGAGCGTGCTCCTGGAGATACCAGGAGACGTGTTTACGAGCTATTCGGTAACCTTTTACATCGCCATAAAAGCTATGCAGTTCCCGAACGTGCGAGCAAAGTAAGCGCTTCACCTCTGCCAGAGGCAAGGGGGGCAGCAGCTCTCCAGTGTCCAGATAATGCTGGATTTCCCGAAAGATCCAGGGTCTTCCCTGAGCCGCACGGCCTATCATCAGGGCATCAGCCCCCGTATAGTCAAGTACAGCTCTGGCTTTAAGCGGGTCAGTAATGTCACCATTCGCGATAATCGGAATGGAAACTTTCTGCTTAACTGCCCGAATGCTGTCGTATTCAGCATCGCCCTGGAATAAACAGGCGCGTGTGCGTCCATGAATTGTCAGAGCCTGAATCCCACAGTCTTCAGCCAGTTGGGCAATCTCTACACAGTTACGGTGCGCGGGCTCCCAGCCGGTACGAATTTTCAACGTCACAGGAACATCCACTGCCTTCACTACCGTCGTCACGATGTCCTTTACCAGACTCGGGTACTGTAGAAGCGCTGAACCTGCCAGCTTACGATTCACCTTTTTTGCCGGACAACCCATATTGATATCAATAATCTGGGCGCCATTAGCCACGTTAATTCGCGCGGCTTCTGCCATCTCTTCCGGTACGCTGCCGGCAATCTGCACGGTGCGAATACCCGGTTCATCCACATGAACCATGCGTAAACGGGACTTATCGCTCGCCCAAACTTCTGGGTTAGAGGACATCATCTCGGAAACGGTTAACCCGGCTCCCATCTCGTAGCACAGCGTCCTGAATGGTCTGTCAGTGATGCCAGCCATAGGTGCTGCGATCAGGCGATTTCTGAGCTGGTGGTGTCCGATGCGCATGAGTTAAGAAATGACCATACTGTGCCTGCAAGGCGGCGTATATTACGCATTTTTCACACGAGATGAAAGGCCAAACTTTGAACAATCCTCTGTCACAGATCAATGAAGCGGCAACAAATGCGGCCAGAATACGTAATTCATTCAATTAATCAGATGGTTAGGATTTTTCGTTTATTTCATGCTGTTTTAAATTTTCCTGAAAGTTAGCAGAAATATGCTGTCCAACAGGCTATTTTTACCAGATAAACCGCTGTTTTTGTGGTCAGTTTTGGGGTTTTTATGCGAACAAGCTCTCATTTTTACATGTGGCTTGTTCACTAAAACTGGCTGAAAACGGCACACGGCGCGATGTCCGTATGCCGTTATTTTGATCAGCCGTGCTTGCGGCCGGTGATACGGCACCACTCTTCTTTTTCCGCAACCGGGTCAAGCGTGAACTTATCGACATAAGCTTCACACACCCCTTCGGCTTGGCTTGCCAGAACGCCGGAAAGGCCAAGTAAACCGCCCTCAACAGGCAGCACGCTGATTAACGGCGCTAACTCACGCAAAGGGCCTGCCAGGATGTTAGCGACCACCACGTCGGCGCTCATGACTTCTGGCTGCTCTTTCGGCAGGTAAAGCTCAAGCCGGTCAGAAACACCGTTACGCTCAGCGTTATCGCGGCTCGCCTGAATTGCCTGCGGATCGATATCGATGCCGATAGCTTTTGCGGCCCCCAGTTTAAGAGCGGCAATCGCCAGGATCCCGGAGCCGCAACCAAAGTCGATCACAGTTTTGCCCGCCAGGTCCAGGCCGTCGAGCCATTCGAGGCACAGCGAGGTGGTTGGATGGGTTCCGGTGCCAAACGCCAGACCCGGGTCGAGCATCACGTTCACGGCAGTTGCATCCGGCACATCGCGCCAGCTTGGGCAGATCCACAGGCGGTTGCCGAAGCGCATTGGGTGGAAGTTGTCCATCCATTCGCGCTCCCAGTCTTTATCTTCCAGCTGTTCCACTTTGTGGTGGAAACCCTGGCCTAACAAAGGGCAGTGCTCGAGGATAGCGACAACTTCTTCCATGTCGGTTTCCGCGTCATACAGGCCGATAACGTCGGTATCGCCCCAAAGGCGAGTTTCACCCGGCAGCGGTTCAAAGACCGGCGTATCGTGGGTGTCCTGGAAGGTGACGGAAACCGCCCCGCTTTCAATCAGCGCATCGCCTAAGCTTTCAGCGTTGCCGCCGGTGGTGTTAATTTTCAGTTGGATCCATGGCATGGCGAAACTCTTTATTTATCAGTAGTGGAAACAAGAAGGGGCTCCGGAACGGCACGACCAAAACGGTTACCTATCAGGAACGCCAGCAAGCTGAACAGGAGCGAAGGCACAATCGGGTGGAAGCCCAGAAGCTGCAGGCCAAAACTGGCGAGCACCGCGTATAGTCCGCCGCCGACAATCATGCCGCTCAGCGCGCCTGCTGCGTTCGCTTTCTCCCAATAGAGGCCCAGCACCAGCGGCCACAGGAAAACGGCCTCAAGGCCCCCGAAGGCCAGCAGATTAAGCCAGATAATCATCTCAGGTGGTCGCCAGGCGGCCAGCATCATCAGAATGCCCAGCACCAGCGTAGTGGTGGTGGAAATGCGCTTCAGGCGGCGCTCCTGATGAATTTTAGTCGGACTTGCGCTAAGCCACAGGTCTTTCACGATCGTCGCGGAGGCCTGCAGCAAGTGGGCGTTCACGTTGGACATAATGGCGGCCATTGGCGCGGCCAGGAATAACCCAGCGGCCCAGGGCGGCAGAACCTGCATCATCAGCGTAGGGATAACCAGATCCGGCACCGTCAGGCCCGGGAGTACCGCTCTGCCCAGCGCGCCAGCAAGGTGCATACCCAGCATCAGGATTGCGACCACAATGGTGCCTATGATGATGCCGCGGTGCACGGCTTTGCTGTCTTTATAAGAGATACAGCGTACCGCCGTGTGGGGCAGGCCGATCACGCCAAAACAGACCAGTACCCAGAAGGAAGCCATAAACGTTGGCGTCAGAATGTCACCCGCGCCCTGAGGGCTGACGAGTTTCGGATCGATGTGTTCTAACGTTTGTACCGCGTTGCCCAGCCCGCCAGCGGCATGAACCACGCCGACCAGCAGCACGATGGTGCCTATGAGCATTACCATGCCCTGCATGGTGTCGTTGAGCACGCTGGCGCGGAAGCCGCCGAAGGACGTATAGAGCGCGATGGTGATCCCGAAAATCAGCAGGCCAGTTTCATACTTTATCCCTGCGGCGGTTTCCAGCAGACGCGCGCCACCGATGAACTGGACGGCAATCGCGCCAACAAACGCGACCAACAGGCTAATGCTGGCAATCCAGACGACGGCCCGATTCTGGTAGCGAGCCTGGAGCATGTCATTCAGCGTGATGGCGTTATAGCGGCGTGCCAGGATAGCGAATTTCTTCCCGAGGATCCCCAGAGAAAGCCAGATCGTTGGGATCTGAATCATGGCCAGCAGCACCCAACCCAGACCGAACTTATAGGCTGCACCCGGGCCGCCGATAAACGAACTGGCGCTGATGTAGGTGGTGGTGAGCGTCATGGCCAGGACGAAGCCGCCCATCGAACGGCTGCCGAGGAAATATTCACTCAGAAAGGTGCCGGATGTGCGCTGGCGCATGGCATAAACGGAAAGACCAAAGACCGCGATCAGGTAGATAACCAGCACGGCAATCACTTCATTTTGCATGGTCATCCCCCAGAGGAATGTCGCGGAATAAGTATTTCACCATCAGCCAGCAAAGCAGGATAAACAGTAGCGGCACCAGCAGGCAGGCCATCTCGAACCAGTGCGGCAAGCCGGTGATCCCCTGTGTATTGTCAGGTAAGTAAGCAGCCACTAACCATGCGGCAAGATAGAGCAAGGTCAGCCAGAGCGCCCAGCGCGCTTCTTTATGGGCCTGAACAAAACGGTTGTCCATTTTTGTCCCTTGAGTTCGCAGAAAGCGGGGATTGTAACGCATCCATCCTGTCGGAGGATAAAAAAAGAAAAAGGCCGGAAATCCGGCCTTTTGTCGACATGTTCAACGGAAACTTAGTGCTGAAGACCGAGTTTCTTCTCCAGATAGTGGATGTTGGTTCCACCGTGCTGGAAGTTTTCGTCGTTCATGATTTTGGTCTGCAGATCGATATTGGTTTTGATGCCATCGATAATCAGTTCTGCCAGGGCGTTTTTCATGCGGGCAATAGCCACTTCACGCGTTTCGCCGTAGCAGATGAGCTTCCCAATCATTGAATCGTAGTACGGCGGTACTGTGTAACCGGCGTAGATATGCGATTCCCAACGCACGCCAAAACCACCAGGCGCGTGGAAGCGCGTGATTTTGCCCGGGCTTGGCAGGAAGGTGTTCGGGTCTTCGGCGTTGATACGGCATTCCACCGCGTGGCCGGTAACGTGAACGTCTTCCTGTTTGATGGACAGCGGCTGACCGGCTGCGATACGCAGCTGCTCTTTGATCAGGTCAACGCCGGTGATCATTTCGGTAACCGGGTGTTCTACCTGAATACGGGTGTTCATTTCGATGAAATAGAACTCGCCGTTTTCGAACAGGAACTCAAAGGTACCTGCGCCGCGATAGTTAATGTCGATACAGGCTTTGGCGCAGCGGTCGCCGATGAATTTACGCAGCTCAGGCGTGATGCCCGGGGCAGGTGCTTCTTCAACGACTTTCTGGTGGCGGCGCTGCATGGAGCAGTCACGTTCAGCCAGATAGATAGCGTGCCCTTGGCCGTCGGCCAGAACCTGAATCTCGATATGGCGTGGGTTCTCGAGGTATTTCTCCATGTAAACCATGTCGTTGTTGAAAGCTGCTTTGGCTTCCGCACGGGTCATGTTGATGGATTGCTCGAGCTCCGCGTCGCTGCGCACTACGCGCATACCACGACCGCCGCCGCCGCCGGAGGCTTTGATAATCACCGGGTAGCCGATGCGTTTTGCATGGGCACGGTTTTTATCCATGTCGCCGTCCAGTGGGCCGTCAGAACCTGGTACCGTCGGTACGCCCGCTTTTTTCATCGCGGTGATCGCGGAAACTTTGTCGCCCATCAGGCGGATAGTTTCAGCTTTCGGGCCGATGAAGATAAAGCCGGAACGCTCAACCTGCTCGGCAAAGTTGGCGTTTTCTGACAGGAAGCCGTAACCCGGGTGAATCGCTACCGCGCCGGTGATTTCCGCCGCAGAGATGATTGCCGGGATGTTCAGGTAGCTTTTTACGGACGGAGCCGGGCCGATACAGACCGTCTCATCCGCCAGTAATACGTGTTTCAGATCGCGGTCCGCGCTTGAGTGCACAGCGACAGTCTTGATGCCCAGTTCTTTACAGGCACGAAGAATACGCAGTGCAATCTCGCCGCGGTTGGCGATGACAATTTTATCCAGCATGTTCGCCTCGTTACTCGATGACGACCAGCGGCTCGTCAAATTCTACCGGCTGACCATTCTCAATCAGAATTGCTTTCACCACACCGGCTTTATCTGATTCGATCTGGTTCATCATTTTCATTGCTTCAACGATGCACAGGGTGTCGCCCACGTTAACTTTCTGGCCCACTTCCACAAACGCTTTGGCATCCGGGCTAGGGGTACGGTAGAAGGTACCGACCATTGGGGAACGTACGATGTGACCACTGACTTCAGCAGCTGCAGGGGCTTCCATTGCTGGGGTTGCGGCTGGTGCAACGGCCTGAGCCAGACCCGGCTGTGGCTGCGGCTGGTACATTGGCGCAGCGTAAGCCTGTTGCATCATTGGGAAACCAGCGTTTGCCGGGGAGCGGCTGATGCGTACAGACTCTTCGCCTTCAGAAATTTCCAGTTCAGCGATGCCTGATTCTTCAACCAGCTCGATCAGTTTTTTAATCTTACGAATATCCATGAGTGGGTTCCGTACTCTTTGTTTAGATGGATTTTGACAGGCGTTTTACCGCCGTCTGTAAAGCATATGAATAGCCGTCAGCGCCTAATCCGCAGATCACGCCGATGGCCTTATCTGATAGATAGGAATGATGGCGGAACGGTTCACGCGCGTGCACATTGCTGAGGTGAATCTCGATAAACGGGATATCCACCGCCAGTAACGCATCGCGCAGCGCGACGCTGGTATGCGTGAACGCGGCCGGATTAATCAGGATAAAGTCGACAGTGTCTTTGGCCTGATGAATTCGGTCAATCAACGCATATTCGGCGTTAGATTGCAGGTGACTGAGCGTCACGCCAAGGCTGGTTGCCTCCGCCTCAAGCGTGTTAACAATTTCTGCTAACGTCTGGTGGCCGTACTTCTCCGGCTCCCGCGTGCCCAGCATGTTTAGATTAGGGCCATTCAAAAGCAAAATGTGAAATTCACCCGACATCGTGCTGCCATCTCCTGCGATTAGTAGGCAATTTACAAAATATACCTAAGTTTTCCGGTTGTCACCTTTTCGAACCGAAAATGGTCGTCAGAAAAAACCGAAGTCGCACATTATAACGATTTCGTAGCATTTGGCAGCTAAATACTGGTCTTATCAGGGAAGATGATCAACCGATATCCAGTTAAGGATACCGATCGATGTTTATTCTGCGGAGAAGCACACGCTTTTTGGCTAGCGCCACCACTGGCGAAACTTCTTGTAGCGAAGTGCAAGAAGAATGATCGCGCCCAGCGCATAAAGCAAGGGTTGAGGGGACAAAATCTTAACCGACCAGAGGAAATGAATCGGTGCGAGGATCGCGACCAGATAGACGAAGTTATGCAATTTCTGCCAGCGGGCACCCAAAAAACGCTGCGCTCGCTGGGTCGACGTCACGGCCAGGGCCAGCAGGATAATCCAGCAAATGATACCCAGCGTAAGATAAGGGCGGGAAACCAGTTCCTGGCCAAGCAGGCCAAGATTGCTGATCCCTAGCTCAAGCAGGGAATAGCTGGTGAGGTGCAGCGTCGCCCAGACGAAGCACCACACGCCCAACAGGCGGCGGGTACGAATCAATAGCGGCTGTTTAGCGTAACGCGCGAGTGGCGTGACAAGTAACGTCACCAGCAGCAGTTTGAGCGCCATTCTGCCGGTAAAATGCTGAATGTCTTTTGCCGGGTCGGCGCTAAAAAGTCCCTGGCTTGCCGCGTAAAACAGCCAGACGAAGGGCAGGAAAGCGGCCAGATGAAGCCCCACTTTCAGCCAGGTAATCTGTTTTACCGTCAGGCGCACTCAGAAGTTCTCCTTCAGGTTCAGGCCGCGATACAGCGAGGCGACCTGGTCTGCGTAGCCGTTGAACAGCAGGGTGGGCTGGCGCTTAACGTCCAGCACGCCGCCCGAGCCAATAAAGCGTTCTGAAGCCTGTGACCAGCGAGGGTGATCAACGTGCGGGTTTACGTTGGCGTAGAAACCATATTCATTCGGTGCGGCAAGGTTCCATGTCGTAGGCGGCAGCTCGCGCACCAGTTTTATGCTGACAATCGATTTAATGCCTTTAAAACCATATTTCCACGGCACCGTAAGGCGAATCGGTGCGCCGTTTTGCGGCGGCAGAGCTTTACCATAAACGCCCACGGTTAACAGCGTGAGCGGATGCATTGCTTCATCCAGCCGCAATCCTTCTACATAAGGGTATTGCAGCCCGCCCCCGATAAACCGGTCCTTTTGGCCCGGCATCTGCTCCGGGTCATAAAGCGTTTCAAAGGCAACGTATTTTGCGTTGCTGGTGGGCTCAACCATAGCGAGCAGCTTGTGAAGCGGGAAGCCAATCCAGGGGACGGCCATCGACCATGCCTCAACGCAGCGCATGCGGTAAATGCGCTCTTCCAGCGGGAAGCGCTTATAAAGGTCATCGTGATCGAGCGTCATGGGTTTAGCCACTTCGCCGCTGATTTTAATCTGCCAGGGATCGGTTTTTAGCCCGCCGGCGTTAGCGGCAGGGTCGGCCTTATCCAGGCCAAATTCATAGAAGTTGTTGTAGCCCGTGACTTTGTCTTCCGGGGTCAGGGCCAGTTTGGCCTGGTACTCTTCTGGCTTAGTGAACGTCAGCGGTTTGCCGGCAGGTGCCGGGGGGCGATCGTGACCTTTGAACCAGGACAGAATATCGGCGTTGGCTGTCTGAGGGAGTGACAGGGCGGCCGCGCTGATGCCCAGCGCTTTCAGTACCTGGCGGCGCTTCATCATAAACACGGATTCTGGCGTAACGTCGGCTTCGGTGAGCCGGGTGACCTTTTTCATGACGTTCTCCTCGTAGCGATAGCCTAAGCATGACCGAGAGAAAGCGTTCCGGCGAATATGTCACGAAAAATTGAAATTTGAGGAGCGACAGGGCGTCGCTCCTCGGGCAAGGTTTAACGCACTTTTACCAGGGTTCTGCCCTGAGCGGCGTTGTTAATGATATCGCTGGCGTACTTTGGCGCTTCTGCCAGGCCGATTTCGGTCGTTGCTTGCTGGTAGAAGGCATCCGGCAAGTCTTTCACGAGGCGTGCCCAGGCGGCCGTGCGGCGATCCGGCGGCGTCATGACGGAATCCACACCCTGCAGGCGAACATTACGCAGAATAAACGGCATGACGGTGGTTGGTAGCGCGAAGCCACCTGCTAAGCCACAGGCCGCCACGCAGCCGCCGTAGTTCATTTGCGCCAGAACTTTCGCCAGCACTTTATCGCCGACGGTATCAATGGCGCCGGCCCAGAGCTGTTTTTCCAGCGGACGGGTTTCGGCGAACTCATCGCGGCCAAGAATACGGTCGGCACCGAGGCTGCGAAGGTAATCATGCGTACTTTCGCGGCCGGATACGGCGGCCACCTTATAGCCCAGTTTGTGCAGCAGCGCGATGGCAGTGCTGCCTACGCCGCCGCTTGCGCCAGTGACGACGATTTCGCCGCTTTCTGGCGTCACACCTGCGTCTTCAAGTGCCATCACGCTGAGCATCGCGGTAAAACCGGCCGTGCCGATAATCATCGCCTTGCGCGCATCTAAACCTTCGGGCATTGCAACCAGCCAGTCACCTTTTACCCGTGCGGCTTCTGCCAGGCCACCCCAGTGGTTTTCTCCAACGCCCCAGCCGGTGAGCAGCACCGCCCGGCCCGGCTGAAAACGAGTGTCCTCACTGGTGAGCACTTTGCCAGCAAAGTCGATGCCCGGCACCATCGGGAAATTACGAATGATTTTGCCTTTGCCGGTGATGGCCAGCGCGTCTTTGTAATTCAGGCTGGAGTAATCAATCTCCACGGTGACGTTGCCTTCTGGCAACGCGTCGTGGTCGATCGTTTTTACCGCGGCCAGGGTTTGGCCTTCGGACTGTTCCAGGATTAATGCCTGCATGGGCGTTCCTCGGTCGGTAGCAATGGGAAAAAAATCTTAGCAGACTATACTCCGATACTGATGTGAAGAGCCGACCTGACGCAATAAATGCTCAGAAATTCCCGAGGGGTTTCGTTTGCCTGAGGTCGGCCTTTGCTATTTAATGCTTCCTCGTTTGGGGCCCATGATGAGTGTGGTTAATTTTCACTAACCGGAGTTAACACAGGGATGCGATTAACGACGAAACTTTCAGCCTTTATTACCCTTTTAACCGGGCTTGCGATTTTCGTTACGCTCTTTGGGTGCCTGCTAAGTTTCTATAACTCTGTTCACGACAAAACTCAGCAGCGCATTATGGCGGTTGCCACGATCGTTGATAACCAACTAGTCTCACGCTCGCCCCAGGATCTGGTGGATCACTTTAGCGAGCTGATGATACCGGTGGATATCACCGAAATTCGCCTGATGGCGGATAAAACTTACCTCTTCCAGCACGTTTTACCCGAAGGCTATCGCCCGGCAGGGACGCAATATACCTACCGCACTATTAACGTCGCGTTGATGAAGCACCCAGGTATGACGCTGCAGCTGACTTATCTCGACCCGATTGCTGTCTACTATCACGCCATGTTTACCACGACGCCATTGACTGCGGCGGTCGCTTTTATGCTGGTGGTGCTCTTCCAGGCCGGGCGCTGGCTGAGACGACAGCTTTCCGGGCAAGAACTGCTGGAAATCAGAGCCGGAAAAATCATCGGCGGGGAGCGAGGGGCAGAAGTGCGTGGTTCCGTGCATGAATGGCCGCCGCTGGTAAGCAGCGCAATGGATGCTCTACTTTCGGACCTGCAAAGCGCCAGCGAGCAGCGAAGCCGCGTGGATACCCTCATCAGGGCATTTGCCGCCCAGGACATTAAAACCGGCCTCAATAACCGTTTGTTCTTTGATAACCAACTGGCCACGCTGCTGGAAGGCCAGGAGCAAGTCGGTGCTCACGGCGTGGTGATGATGATTCGCCTGCCTGATTTCGAGCTATTAAAAGAGACCTGGGGCAACGGCCCGGTTGAAGAATACTTATTCACTTTGGTTAACCTGCTCTCGACCTTTGTGATGCGCTACCCTGGCGCGTTATTAGCCCGCTATTTCCGCAGTGATTTTGCGGTATTGCTGCCGCACCGTACGCTGAAAGAAGCGGATGGTATTGCCAGCCAACTGCTGAATTCCGTGGATGCACTGCCGTCAACCCGTATGGTTGATCGTAGCGATATGCTGCACATTGGCATTTGCGCATGGCGCAGCGGGCAAACAAAAGAGCAGGTTATGGAGCATGCGGAAATCGCGACCCGCAACGCCGCTTTCCAGGGGGCCAACAGCTGGTCCATATACGACGACAAGCTCCCGGAACAGGGTCGGGGCAACGTGAAATGGCGCACTTTGCTTGAGCAGGTCCTCAAGCAGGGCGGCCCGCGCTTTTACCAGAAACCCGCGGTTGATAAACATGGGGTGGTTCACCACCGTGAAATCATGTGCCGTATCTTCGACGGTGAGCAGGAGGTGTTGTCGGCTGAATACATGCCGATGGTCAGGCAATTTGGTTTATCCGAACAATATGATCGGCAGATCGTGTCCAGGCTGTTGCCGCTGCTAAACTTCTGGCCGGAAGAAACCCTTGCCATTCAAATTACCGTTGACTCGCTGATCCGCGCCCCATTCCAGCGCTGGCTGCGTGATTCGCTGATGCAGTGCGAAAAATCGAAGCGCGCACGGATTATTTTTGAACTTGCTGAGGCAGATGTCTGTCAACACATCAGCCGATTGCAACATGTTGTAAGGTTAATCACTGCATTAGGGGCAAGGGTTGTGATTATCCAGGCGGGATTAACGGTCGTCAGCACAACTTATATAAAAGAGCTGGATGTGGAGTTAATCAAGCTGCATCCGGGTCTGGTCAGAAACATCGGCAAGCGTACCGAAAACCAGCTTTTTGTGAAGAGCCTGGTTGAAGCCTGTAACGGGACGCGAATCCATGTTTTTGCCACAGGAGTGAGGACCCGCGGCGAGTGGCAGACGCTGATTGATAACGGGGTTGCGGGGGCGCAGGGCGATTTTATCGCCGCATCTCAGCCGCTTGACAGTAATGTGAAAAAATATTCACAAAGATACTCGGTTTAACCTGCCGTTTGCCATTATTTCACGTAGAATAACGCGCGCTGCATCTCAAGGGGGCTAGTCAGCCTGCCAGCCAGATTGTCGCAGCCGTTATGAACCGGTTTGCTGCTGTTAGCTGTTCGTTTATTCTACCGCGTTTGCCGCATTTCTGAACGCCATGTAGGAAGACGTTTCAAAAGTGTTACAGCCGTAGTGAACTGCACTATTTTTCACCGTTGCAGAACATTTTTGCGCCTTGTCGCTGTAGCGTGTGGTTGGTAAAGTAAGCGGATTTTGTATCCGCCCCAGCTTTCAGGATTATCCCTTAGTATGTTGAAAAAATTTCGTGGCATGTTTTCCAATGACCTGTCCATTGACCTGGGTACTGCGAATACCCTGATTTATGTGAAAGGACAAGGCATCGTACTGAATGAGCCCTCCGTTGTGGCCATTCGCCAGGACCGCGCCGGCTCGCCAAAAAGCGTTGCGGCCGTAGGCCATGATGCTAAACAGATGCTGGGCCGTACCCCGGGCAACATCGCGGCTATTCGTCCGATGAAAGACGGCGTTATCGCTGACTTCTTCGTGACTGAGAAAATGCTGCAGCACTTTATCAAACAGGTTCACAGCAACAGTTTCATGCGCCCAAGCCCGCGCGTGCTGGTGTGTGTGCCGGTAGGTGCTACCCAGGTTGAACGCCGTGCTATTCGTGAATCCGCACAGGGTGCAGGCGCACGTGAAGTGTTCCTGATTGAAGAACCTATGGCTGCGGCAATTGGCGCAGGCTTGCCGGTATCTGAAGCAACCGGCTCCATGGTTGTGGATATCGGTGGCGGTACCACCGAAGTGGCCGTTATCTCCCTGAACGGTGTGGTTTACTCCTCTTCCGTACGTATCGGCGGTGACCGCTTCGATGAAGCTATCATTAACTATGTGCGCCGTAACTACGGTTCACTGATTGGTGAAGCGACCGCGGAACGTATCAAACACGAAATCGGTTCTGCCTACCCGGGCGATGAAGTGCGTGAGATCGAAGTTCGCGGCCGTAACCTGGCTGAAGGTGTGCCACGCGGCTTCACCCTGAACTCTAACGAAATCCTCGAAGCATTGCAGGAGCCACTGACCGGTATTGTTAGCGCGGTGATGGTTGCGTTGGAACAGTGCCCGCCAGAGCTGGCATCCGATATCTCCGAGCGCGGTATGGTTCTGACCGGCGGTGGCGCATTGCTGCGTAACCTCGATCGCCTGCTGATGGAAGAGACGGGTATCCCGGTAGTAGTTGCAGAAGATCCACTGACCTGTGTTGCCCGCGGCGGCGGCAAGGCACTGGAAATGATCGACATGCACGGCGGCGACTTGTTTAGCGAAGAGTAACAGCCACAGGCCAGGGGGAGCTTTGCGCTGCCCCTGCTTGCTGGTTTGGGAATACGCATAGCCTATGAAGCCAATTTTTAGCCGTGGCCCGTCGCTACAGATTCGCCTTATTTTGGCGGTGCTGGTGGCGCTTGGTGTCATTATCGCCGACAGTCGCCTCGGTATGTTCAGCCAGATTCGAACATACATGGATACAGCCGTCAGTCCTTTCTATTTTGTCTCTAATGGTCCCCGTGAATTACTCGACAGCGTGTCTCAAACGCTGGCCTCGCGCGACCAGCTTGAACTTGAAAATCGGGTTCTGCGTCAGGAGTTAATCCTGAAAAACAGTGAATTGCTGATGCTGGGTCAATACCGGCAGGAGAACGCGCGCCTGCGCGAGCTGCTCGGTTCCCCGCTGCGTCAGGATGAACAAAAAATGGTGACCCAGGTCATCTCCACCGTTAACGATCCGTACAGCGATCAGGTGGTGATCGACAAGGGCAGCGTGAACGGCGTGTACGAAGGTCAGCCGGTTATCAGTGATAAAGGCGTTGTCGGCCAGGTTGTCGCAGTCGCGAAGCTGACCAGCAGGGTGCTGCTGATTTGCGATGCCACTCACGCGCTGCCTATTCAGGTACTGCGTAACGATATCCGCGTGATTGCCGCCGGTAACGGCTGCACGGACGATCTGCAGCTGGAGCATCTGCCGGCCAATACCGATATTCGTGTCGGCGATGTGCTGGTGACTTCTGGTCTTGGCGGTCGTTTCCCTGAAGGCTACCCGGTTGGCGTTGTATCATCCGTTAAGCTGGATACCCAGCGCGCCTATACCGTGATTCAGGCTCGTCCTACCGCCGGTCTGCAGCGTCTGCGTTATCTGTTGCTGCTTTGGGGCGCGGATAAAAACGGCTCGTCGCCAATGCCGCCAGAGGAAGTCCACCGCGTGGCCAATGAGCGCCTGATGCAGATGATGCCTCAGGTTCTGCCGCCGCCGGGTTCAATGGGCCCTCCTGCGCCGGTCCCAGCGCCAGCAACCGGTATCACACAGCCTGCTACGGGAGCACAGTAGTGGGAAGTTATCGCAGCCAGGGCCGTTGGGTTATCTGGCTTTCATTTTTGATTGCCCTGCTACTGCAGGTCATGCCCTGGCCGGATGACCTCAAGTTTTACCGGCCGGATTGGGTATTGTTGATTCTGCTTTACTGGATTTTAGCCCTGCCGCACCGCGTTAACGTCGGGACAGGTTTTATTGTGGGCGCCATACTGGATTTGATTAGCGGCTCCACGCTCGGCGTGCGTGCTCTATCATTGAGTATTGTGGCTTACCTGGTGGCGCTGAAATACCAGCTTTTCCGTAACCTCGCCCTTTGGCAGCAGGCGCTGGTTGTCATGCTGCTCTCGCTGGTCACAGACATCATTGTTTTCTGGTCAGAATTTTTAGTGATCAACGTCTCTTTCAGACCGGAAGTGTTCTGGAGTAGTGTAGTTAACGGTATCCTGTGGCCCTGGATTTTCCTGTTAATGCGCAAAGTTCGCCAGCAATTCGCTGTGCAATAAAAGGTAAACATGACTACGTTGTATCTGGCATCCGGTTCGCCTCGCCGTCAGGAGCTTCTGACCCTGCTGGGCGTTTCTTTCGAGCGCCTCGTGCCTGGCATTGAAGAACAGCGGCAGCCGCACGAAAGCGCGGAACAGTATGTTCGCCGTCTGGCGCGCGAAAAAGCGCAGGCCGGGGTGGCGATGGCCGCCGAAGATTTGCCTGTACTGGGTGCGGATACAATCGTTATCTTCAACGGCGAAGTGCTGGAAAAACCACGGGATACAGAGCATGCCGCACAGATGCTACGTTTGCTCTCAGGCAATCAGCATCAGGTGATGACGGCAGTTGCTATCGCTGACGCCAGTCAGATGCTGGAAGCGTTGGTGGTGACCGATGTGACGTTCCGCCGCTTATCCGAACAGGATATTGCCGATTATATTGCCAGCGGTGAACCTATGGACAAAGCCGGAGCTTACGGCATTCAGGGGCTTGGTGGCTGTTTCGTTAAAAGGATTAATGGCAGTTATCATGCAGTGGTGGGATTACCGCTGGTGGAAACTGGTGAGTTGCTGAGCAATTTTCACGCGCTGCGTGACGGACGAGGAAAAGATGACGGCTGAACTATTAGTCAACGTTACCCCATCAGAGACGCGGGTGGCCTATATTGACGGTGGCATACTGCAAGAAATTCATATTGAGCGCGAAGCGCGCCGCGGAATAGTAGGGAATATCTACAAAGGTCGCGTTAGCCGGGTGTTGCCTGGAATGCAGGCGGCGTTTGTAGATATTGGCCTGGACAAGGCGGCATTCCTTCATGCTTCTGACATTATGCCGCACACCGAGTGCGTCGCCGGTGAGGAGCAAAAGAACTTTAGCGTGCGCGACATCGCCGAACTGGTTCGCCAGGGGCAGGATTTAATGGTGCAGGTGGTCAAAGATCCGCTGGGCACCAAAGGCGCTCGCCTGACCACCGACATCACGCTTCCTTCCCGTTACCTCGTTTTCATGCCCGGCGCTTCTCACGTGGGTGTTTCCCAACGTATCGAAAGCGAAGCCGAGCGCGACCGCCTGAAGCGTATCGTGAATGAGTATTGCGATGAGCAAGGTGGTTTCATTATTCGTACCGCTGCGGAAGGCGTGTGTGAAGAAGATTTAGCCTCTGATGCGGCTTACCTGAAGCGCGTATGGACCAAGGTCAGCGAGCGTAAAAAACGAAATCAAACCCGCTACCAGATGTACGGTGAACTGGCGCTGGCCCAGCGCGTATTGCGTGATTTTGCCGACGCGGCGTTGGACAGAATTCGCGTTGATTCCCGCCTGACTTACGAAATGCTGCTGGAATTTACCGCCGAGTACATGCCGGAGATGACCAGCAAAATCGAGCATTACAGCGGCCGCCAGCCGATTTTCGATCTCTACGACGTTGAGAATGAAATCCAGCGTGCGCTGGAGCGTAAGGTGGAACTGAAGTCTGGCGGCTATCTGGTGATTGACCAGACCGAAGCGATGACCACGGTGGATATTAATACCGGCGCGTTCGTGGGCCATCGCAATCTCGACGACACAATTTTTAATACAAATATCGAAGCGACTCAGGCCATCGCGCGCCAGCTCCGGCTGCGTAATCTGGGCGGCATTATCATCATCGACTTCATCGATATGAGTAATGAAGATCACCGCCGCCGCGTGCTGCATTCTCTCGAGCAGGCGCTGAGCAAAGATCGCGTGAAGACCAGCATTAACGGCTTCTCCCAGCTCGGCCTGGTCGAGATGACTCGCAAGCGCACGCGCGAAAGCGTAGAGCATGTGCTGTGCAACGAATGCCCGACCTGCCACGGTCGCGGCACCGTAAAGACGGTGGAAACGGTTTGCTACGAAATTATGCGTGAAATCGTTCGTGTGCATCATGCCTACGATTCCGACCGTTTCCTGGTCTATGCTTCTCCTGCGGTGGGCGAGGCGTTGAAAAGCGAAGAGTCTCACGCGCTGGCTGAAGTAGAAATCTTTGTGGGTAAACAGGTCAAAGTTCAGATTGAACCGCTCTACAATCAGGAGCAGTTCGACGTCGTGATGATGTAAATGCGCATTGCAGACGACTGACAAACCTCTGATGATAGAAGAAATACCAGACGTTTAGTCAAAAAAAACAGGAAAATCAATTCGTTGATTTTCGGCTGATAATCACAAAGAGGGAAAAACCACGCTTTTTCCCTCTTTGTCAGCAACCTCAAATGTGCGGATGTGCATTTTGCCCGTAAGGCTGACAAGGAGAGAAAGGTGAGGCGACTGCCCGGCATTCTGCTGCTCACAGGCGTAACGTTGGTTGTTATCGTCGCGCTACTGGTGAGTGGCCTGCGGCTCGTTTTGCCGCACCTGGATGCCTGGCGGCCCGCGCTGCTGGATAAAATTGAAGCCGCCACAGGTTTGCCGGTGGAAGTCAGTAAGTTACAGGCAAGCTGGGAGAATTTTGGCCCCACGCTTGATGTTCGCGACGTTAAGGCCGGCCTCAAAGACGGCGGCACGCTGAGTATCAAACGCGTTACGCTGGCGCTGGATGTCTGGCAAAGCCTGCTGCACGCTCGCTGGCAGTTTCGCGACCTGACCTTCTATCAGCTGCAAATGCGTACCAACACGCCGCTCAGCCAGAACGGTGGAGATGGTACGCTGGAAGCGGACAAAATCAGCGATCTTTTCCTTCGTCAGTTCGATCACTTCGATCTTCGCGACAGCTCCCTTAGCTTCCTGACGCTCTCCGGCCAGCGGGCCGAACTTTCTATTCCTCAACTGACCTGGCTTAACGGTAAAAACCGCCACCGCGCAGAAGGCCAAGTCAGCCTGTCCAGCTTTAACGGCCAGCACGGCGTGGCCAACGTTCGTATGGATCTGCGGGATGAAAACGGGATTCTGAACAACGGCAAGGTCTGGCTGCAGGCAGATGACGTCGACGTGAAGCCCTGGCTGGGCCGCTGGATGGAAGACAATGTCGACCTGAAAAGCGCCCGTTTTAGCCTCGAAGCCTGGATGGATGTGAAAGAAGGGGATATCAGCGGCGGCAGCATCTGGCTGAAAAAAGGCGGGGCAAGCTGGCCGGGTTCCGGCAGCGTGACGCACTCGCTTTCGGTCGATAATCTTACCGCTCAGGTCAGCCGGGAGAAATCCAGCTGGCAGATCTCCGTCCCTTCTACCAATATCACGCTGGATGACCAGGCGTGGCCGAAAGGCTCGCTCTCTGTGGCCTGGGTAGCCCCGCAGGATGTAGGCGGGAAACAAAGCCAGCGCAGCGATGAACTTCGCGTACGCGCCAGCAATATGGAACTGGACAGGTTTAATGGCCTGTTGCCGATTGCCGCCAAAATTTCGCCGCAGCTGGGGGATATCTGGACTTCGCTGCAGCCTCAGGGCCACATTGACGTGCTGGCGCTGGACATTCCGCTCCAGCAAACCGAGCTGACTCGTCTGCAGGCCCGGTGGAAAGATGTGAGCTGGAAGCAGTGGAAACTGTTGCCTGGCGCGGAGCACTTCTCAGGATCGGTGACCGGCAGCGTCGCAAACGGGCAGCTTAATGCCGAAATAACCGACGCAAAAATGCCTTATGAAACCGTCTTCCGCGCGCCGCTTGAGATTGAGAAAGGCGTAGCGACGCTTGCCTGGCAGAAAAACGCAGACGGCTTCCAGCTAGACGGCAAGAATATCGACGTTAAGGCTCGCTCCGTTTGGGCGCGTGGCGATTTCCGCTACTTCCAGCCCGCCAGCGGCGATCCGTGGCTGGGCATTTTGGCGGGCATTAGCACCGATAACGGTGCGGACGCCTGGCGCTACTTCCCGGAAAACCTGATGGGCAAAGAGCTGACGGATTATCTCAGCTCGGCGATTCAGGGTGGCCAGGCCGATAACGCCACGCTGGTGTACGGCGGCAACCCACATCTTTTCCCCTACGAGCACAATGAAGGCCAGTTTGAGGTGTACGTCCCGCTTCGTAACGCAAAATTTGCTTTCCAGCCGGACTGGCCTGCGCTGGAAAACCTCGATATCACGCTAGATTTCATCAATAACGGGCTGTGGATGAACAGCAAGTCGGTCAAGCTGGGCGGTGTAACGGCCACTAACTTGACGGCAAACATCCCCGATTATGCCAAAGAAAAGCTGCTGATAGATGCCGACATCAATGGCCCGGGCAATGCGGTAGGGCCTTATTTCAAAGATACGCCGCTGGAGGATTCCCTGGCTGCCGCGCTGGATGAACTCCAGATTGGCGGCGATGTGAATGCCCGCTTACATCTGGATATTCCTCTCACTGGTGAAATGACAACGGCCAAAGGCGATGTGCGGCTGAACAACAACACGCTGCTGATCAAACCGCTGAACAGTACGCTGCATAATCTGAGCGGCAAATTCAGCTTTACCAACGGTGACCTGCAGAGTGAAGCGATGAGCGCGAGCTGGTTTAATCAGCCGGTGAGCCTGAACTTCAACACCAAAACTGGCGATAAAGACTATCAGATTGGCGTCAACCTGAGCGGCGACTGGCAGCCCAATAAAACCGGTGTGTTGCCGAAGCAGGTCAACGACGCGCTCAGCGGAAACATCGCGTGGAAAGGCGACGTGGGTATTACGCTGCCTTATCACGGCAGCGCCAGTTACAAGGTCAATCTGGCGGGCGATCTGAAGAATGTGAGCAGTCACTTACCTGCGCCTGTAGATAAAAAATCCGGGGCAGCGCTGCCGCTGAATATCGCCGTTAAGGGCGATTTAAAGAGCTTCGATCTCACGGGCAATGCAGGCGCGCTCAATCACTTCTCCAGCCGCTGGCTGCTGAATAAGAAACTCACCCTCGACCGGGCTATTTGGGCGACGGACAGTAAAACTGTGCCGCCTCTGCCAGAGCAACCGGGCGTTGAGCTCGATCTCCCTGCAATGGACGGCGCTCAGTGGCTGGCGCTCTTCAGTGAAGGCGCGGCGGACAGCGTTGGGGGATCTGCCGTCTTCCCGTCCGCAGTGACACTGCGGACCCCGGCATTAACGCTGGCGGGCCAGCAATGGCATAACCTGAGCCTGGTTTCTCGCCCGGAGATGAACGGCACGCAGGTTGAGGCCCAGGGGCGTGAAATTAATGGCTCGCTGAACATGAAGAACAACGCACCCTGGCAGGCCAGCGTTAAGTATCTTTATTTCAACCCGAACTGGAGCGTTCTCCCGAGTGGTGCAAACGGAACGAAGACGCAGCAGGTCCCGGAAAGCGGCGATACGCTTAGCTTCCGTGGCTGGCCAAATGTGCAGTTGCGCTGCGCGGAGTGCTGGCTGTGGGGACAGAAATATGGCCGTATCGATGGGGATGTGACCATTAATGGCGACACGCTGCAGCTGGCCAATGGGCTGATTGATACCGGCTTTGCTCGCCTCACCGCCGACGGTGAATGGGTGAATAAGCCCGGCAGCGAACGTACTTCCCTGAAAGGCAAGCTGAAGGGCGAGAAGCTCGACGCGGCCGCGAACTTCTTTGGCGTGAAAACGCCGCTGCAGGGCTCTTCTTTCGACGTTGATTATGACCTGCACTGGCGGGCGGTACCCTGGAAGCCGGATGAAGCTTCGCTGAACGGTATTCTGCATACCAGGCTGGGGAAAGGGCAAATTACCGACGTCAGCACGGGCCATGCGGGCCAACTTCTGCGCCTGGTCAGCTTTGACGCGCTGCTTCGCAAACTCCGTTTCGATTTTAGCGATACCTTTGGCAGCGGATTCTACTACGACTCGATTCGCAGCACCGCCTGGATAAAAGATGGCGTATTGCATACTGACGACACGCTGGTTGACGGGCTTGAGGCGGATATCGCGATGAAAGGCTCGGTGGACTTAGTCCGTCGTGAGCTAAATATGGAAGCGGTTGTTGCCCCTGAAATCTCCGCGACGGTAGGCGTGGCTACCGCTTTTGCGGTTAACCCAATAGTCGGCGCCGCGGTGTTTGCCGCCAGTAAAGTGCTTGGCCCGCTGTGGAGCAAAATCTCGGTGCTGCGCTACAGCATTACCGGCCCGGTAGATAAACCGAAAATTGATGAAGTGCTGCGGCAGCCGCGCACCAGCGAAGCTCACTGATTTGACGTTAGCGGTTAATTGCCGCAAGCTCCATAAATAAACCATTCCTCGCCAAACGGGCGATAAGCAATAAGAGTAGCGAAACGATGAGTCTTAACCTGGTAAGTGAGCAGTTGCTGTCTGCGAATGGCTTAACCCATCAAGATCTGTTTTCCATTCTCGGGCAGCTGTCCGAGCGCCATCTCGACTACGGCGATCTCTATTTCCAGTCCAGCTATCATGAATCCTGGGTGCTGGAAGACCGCATTATTAAAGACGGTTCATGGAATATCGATCAGGGCGTTGGCGTTCGTGCGGTTAGCGGTGAGAAAACCGGGTTTGCCTATGCCGATCAAATTACTTTGCAAGCGCTGGAGCAAAGCGCTCATGCGGCTCGCAGCATCGTTCGTGAGCAGGGCGACGGACGCGCCCGTACGCTGGGTAACGTTCCGCATAGTGCGCTTTATACCAGCGCCGATCCGCTGCTAAGCATGACGCGTGAAGAGAAGCTCGACATCCTGAGACGCGTGGACAGCGTTGCGCGCGCCGCGGATGCCCGAGTGCAGGAAGTTAGCGCCAGCCTGACCGGCGTGTATGAATTGATCCTGGTTGCGGCCACGGACGGGACGCTGGCGGCTGATGTTCGCCCTCTGGTGCGCCTGTCGGTTAGCGTTCAGGTTGAGGAAGACGGCAAGCGCGAGCGCGGTGCAAGCGGCGGCGGCGGTCGTTTTGGCTATGAGTATTTCCTGGAAAGCGTGAACGGCGAAGTGCGGGCTGATGCCTGGGCGAAAGAAGCCGTGCGCATGGCGATGGTTAATTTGTCCGCCGTTGCTGCTCCGGCGGGAATGCTTCCCGTGGTACTGGGCGCAGGCTGGCCAGGCGTGCTGCTGCACGAAGCGGTCGGGCACGGTCTGGAAGGCGACTTTAACCGTCGCGGGACTTCGGTCTTCAGCGGCCAGATGGGCCAGCTGGTGGCCTCCGAACTCTGTACCGTGGTGGATGATGGCACGATGGCTAACCGCCGTGGTTCCGTCTCTATTGATGACGAAGGCGTGCCGGGTCAATACAACGTGCTGATCGAAAACGGCATTCTTAAAGGCTATATGCAGGACAAGCTCAATGCCCGCCTGATGGGCGTGGCGCCTACCGGGAACGGTCGCCGTGAGTCCTATGCCCACCTGCCGATGCCGCGCATGACCAACACCTACATGCTGGCCGGGAAATCCACGCCGCAGGAGATTATCGAGTCCGTGGATTACGGCATCTTCGCGCCAAACTTCGGCGGTGGTCAGGTAGACATCACCTCCGGCAAGTTTGTATTCTCCACCTCGGAAGCCTACCTGATTGAAAAAGGGAAGGTGACCAGGGCAGTGAAAGGTGCCACGCTGATTGGGTCCGGCATCGAAACCATGCAGCAAATTTCGATGGTTGGGAACGATCTGGCGCTGGATAACGGCGTCGGCGTCTGCGGTAAAGAAGGCCAAAGCCTGCCGGTTGGCGTTGGCCAGCCAACCCTGAAGGTTGATAACCTGACCGTTGGCGGCACTGCCTGAGTTAATATGAGGCCGGACTAGCTCCGGCCCGTTTGTTTTGCCTTCCCGTTCCTGCCCTGCACGCCCTGATAAAGCTCCGCTACCTTCACAAAATAGTTCGTCAGATAGTTAATACATACCTGCACCTTCAGCGGCAGTTTGTCTTTTTCGGTATACAGCGCGTACACAGGACGGGGATCGGACTGATAGCGTGGGAACAGGATCTCCAGCTGTCCGCTATTGATCTCGTCGATCACCCACATCAGCGGCGCATAGCCAATACCTGCCCCGGCTTTCAGCCACCGGCTGAGCGTCATCGGATCGTTGGTGACAAAGCGGCCCTGCGGCAACAGGCGGGTCGAGATCCCTTCGGGCGCAATCAGCTCAAATTCGTTATCCGGCCGGATGCTGTATTCCAGCCATGAATGGTTAGCCAAATCAGCCGGTTTTTCCGGCGTACCGTGAATGTGCAGATAGCTTTTGGCGGCACAAACCACCATTGGCATTGACCCCAGCCTGCGGGAAAACAGGCTAGAATCCTGCAAAGCGCCGACGCGAATGACCAAATCAAGACCATCGGCAATCAGGTCAGGTGCCGGTATGCCGGTGACCAGGTTGACGGTCAGGCCGGGATGTTCACGCAGCATTTCGGCGGTCATGTCGGCGAGAACATTCTGTGCCATAGTTGAAGAGCTACCGATGCGCAGCGTGCCGATAGGCGTGTTGTTAAAGGCGTAAAGCTGCTCGTGGACTTCCTGTGCTTCGTGCAGCATTTTGCGGCAGCCTTGATAATAAATTTTGCCGGCTTCGGTCAGGCCAATGCTGCGGGTGCTGCGGTTAAGCAGCTTAACCTGTAGCTCATCTTCCAGCTTGGACACGATCTGGCTGATGGAAGAGACGCTCATTTGTAGCTGCCTTGCGGCAGCGGTGTAGGAGCCAAGTTCAACGACTTTGGCAAACACCGACATACGTTTCAGTCGTTCCATTGTTCACTCTGAGTGAAAAGTGATTTAGATCACACATTATAGATAACAGGGTAACAGTTACGTTAATATATTATTATTAACATAGCTCATACCGCACGCTCGCCCGCCTTTTCTGGCCTCTCCGTCGCGGTTTGTCGTCGAGTTATGTATCGCCTGCATTATCTTATCAAGGTCAAAATGAGTCTATTTCCGGTTATCGTAATATTCGGTCTTTCCTTTCCGCCGATATTCTTCGAATTAATTCTGTCGCTCGCCGCGTTCTGGCTGGCGCGTCGGCTGCTGACCCCAACCGGCATTTATGATTTTGTCTGGCACCCTGCATTATTCAATACAGCGCTCTATTGCTGCCTTTTTTATCTGATTTCGCGTTTGTTCGTTTGAGGTTGATGTGAAAATACTAACAAGAAACATAACCCGTACCGCTATCACGCTTTTGCTGGTGCTGCTGGCCTTCATCGCTATCTTCCGTGCGTGGGTGTTTTACACCGAATCCCCGTGGACACGAGACGCGCGTTTCACCGCTGACGTTGTTGCCATTGCGCCGGACGTGTCCGGGCTTATCACCAGCGTGAACGTTCAGGACAACCAACTGGTGAAAAAAGACCAGGTGCTGTTCACCATCGACCAGCCGCGCTACCAGAAAGCGCTCGAGCAGGCCGAAGCAGACGTGGCTTATTACCAGGCGCTGTCCTCTGAAAAACGTCGTGAAGCCGGACGGCGTAACTCCCTTGGCATTCAGGCCATGTCGCGCGAAGAGATTGATCAGTCCAACAACTCGCTGCAAACCGTTCTTCATCAACTAGATAAAGCCCAGGCGACGCGCGATCTGGCCAAACTAGACCTGCAGCGCACGGTCATTCGTGCCCCAGCGGACGGCTGGGTAACCAACCTTAACGTGCACACCGGGGAATTTATTAACCGCGGCGCGGCGTCCGTCGCGCTGGTGAAACAGAATTCGTTCTACATTCTGGCTTACATGGAAGAAACCAAACTGGAAGGAATTCGTCCGGGCTATCGCGTACAGATCACGCCGCTTGGCAGTAACCGCGTGCTGCGCGGCAGCGTCGACAGCATCTCTGCCGGGGTGACAAACGCCAGCAGTACCAGCGATTCAAAAGGCATGGCAACGGTCGACTCCAACCTTGAGTGGGTGCGCCTTGCTCAGCGTGTGCCGGTCAGAATCCGCCTTGATGAACAGATGGGGAATCTGTATCCCGCCGGGACAACGGCCACCGTCGTTGTGACGGGAGAAAAAGACCGCAAAGCGGAGAATGACTCAGCCTTTATTAAGCTGATGCATCGTCTGCGCGAGTTCGGTTAAGCAGGCCGCTATGTATAACATTTCCAGGCTGCACGTCCGCTTTGCGATAAAGCTCGCTTTCGCCATTGTTCTGGCGGTGTTTGTCGGTTTTCACTTTGAGCTGGAAACGCCGCGCTGGGCGGTGCTGACCGCCGCGATTGTGGCCGCCGGGCCAGCCTTTGCCGCTGGAGGAGAGCCTTATTCCGGGGCCATACGCTACCGCGGGATGCTGCGTATTATCGGGACATTTATTGGCTGTGCGGCCGCGCTGGTCATCATTATCACGCTGATCCGTGCCCCGGTTGTCATGCTGCTGGTGTGCTGTATCTGGGCCGGATTCTGTACCTGGATCTCCTCGCTTGTTCGCGTCGAAAACTCCTACGCCTGGGGCCTCGCGGGCTACACTGCGCTGATTATTGTGGTCACTATTCAGGTTGCTCCGCTGACTACGCCGCAGTTTGCCGTTGAACGCTGTAGCGAAATCGTTATCGGGATTGTGTGTGCCATCGTCGCCGACCTGCTGTTTTCTCCGCGTTCCATCAAGCAGGAGATTGACCGGGAACTGGATAACCTGCTGGTGGACCAATACCGCCTGATGCAGCTTTGTATTGCCCACGGCGACAAAGAAGAGGTGGATAAAGCCTGGAGCGGGCTGGTGCGTAAAGTCACCGCGCTGAACGGCATGCGTGCCAACCTGAATATGGAATCCGCCCGCTGGGCGAAGGCCAACCGACGCCTGAAAGCGATCAACACCCTTTCGCTGACGCTGATCACCCAGGCCTGTGAAACTTTCCTGATTCAAAACACCCGGCCCGAATACGTCACGCCAGAATTCCGCCAGCTTTTTGCCGTCGAAGTGGAAACCGCCGACGACGTTTATAAGCGGATGAAAGTGCTGCGCCGAGCGATATCTGCGATGGGCGAAAAGGCCACACCGATAACCATCGGATCCTGGGTTTCCGCCTCGACCCGCTATCTGTTGCTGAAGCGCGGGTTTATCAGTAATAGCCGCGTGAGCGCGATTGAAGAAGAAGTGCTGAACGGTGAAGCGGTGGTGAAGGTGGAATCCGCCGAGGGCCACCACGCGATGATTAACTTCTGGCGCACGACGATTTCCTGCGTGCTTGGAAGCCTGTTCTGGCTCTGGACCGGCTGGACATCCGGCAGCGGCGCGATGGTGATGATTGCGGTGGTGACGGCGCTGGCAATGCGCCTGCCTAACCCGCGCATGGTTTCGCTCGACTTCCTGTATGGCATGCTGGTGGCGCTGCCGCTCGGCGCGTTCTACTTCCTTGTGGTGCTGCCGTCCACGCAGCAGAGTATGCTGCTGCTGTGTATCAGCCTTGCCCTGCTGGGCTTCTTTATGGGCATTGAGGTGCAGAAGCGGCGGCTGGGCTCTATGGGGGCGCTGGCCGGGACGATAAATATTATCGTGCTGGATAACCCGATGACTTTCCATTTCAGCAGCTTCCTCGACAGCGCACTGGGGCAGATCGTCGGTTGTTTCCTGGCCATGATGGTGATCCTGCTGATCCGAGATAATTCGAAAGAGCGCACGGGCCGCACGCTGCTGAACCAGTTTGTCTCCGCTGCGGTATCGGCGCTGACGACCAATAATGCCCGGCGGAAAGAGAACCACCTTCCGGCGCTGTATCAGCAGCTGTTTTTACTGTTGAACATGTTCCCTGGCGACATAGATCGTTATCGCCTTGCGCTGACGCTAATCATCGCGCATCAACGCCTGCGCGATGCGCCTATCCCGGTCAATGACGATCTCTCTGCCTTCCACCGGCAGTTGCGTAAAACGGCGGATAAGGTGATTTCTGCCAGCAGTGATGATAAGCGAGAGCGCTATTACGAAAGCCTTTTAGGCGAGCTGGAAATCTATCAAGAGAAACTTCGCCTGTGGGAAGCGCCGCGGCAGGTCACCGAGCCGGTGAAGCGGCTGGCGGACATTTTACATCGCTACCGGCATACGCTGATTAACGCCTGAGCCCAACCTTAGCCTGAAGAGCCGACGCCTGCGTCGGCTTTTTTCTATCTATACTTAACTGCGGTCCATGGGATGAACACTTATGAACAGGAGCTATTATGACGAATCAGACACTCCCGCAAAGTGAGCTCTTTAAAACCGGCTATCTGGTCGCAGGCAAGTGGCATTCGCTCGAAGACACTTTTGATGTGCTGAATCCTGCTACGGGAGAAATAGTGGCCAGAGTGGCAAGAGCCGGCAAACGAGAAACCGAAGCCGCGATTGAGGCCGCCAGCAAAGCTTTCCCCGCCTGGCGGGCGAAAACCGCCAAACAGCGATCTGAAATTCTCTACCGTTGGTTTGAACTGATGCTGGCGAACAAAAGCTGGCTCGCCCGGTTAATGACCCTTGAGCAGGGGAAGCCGCTCAAAGAGGCTGAGGGTGAAGTGGATTACGCCGCCAGCTTCATTCAGTGGTTTGCTGAACAGGGCAAACGCGCCAACGGCGAGATTATTCCTCCGGTTAAGCCCGGTTCTCGCATTCTGGCCACGCGTGAACCCGTCGGCGTAGTCGCGGCAATCACGCCGTGGAATTTCCCCATGGCGATGCTGACCCGCAAGCTCGGGCCTGCTCTGGCCGCTGGCTGTACCGGAGTGATAAAGCCCGCGAATAACACGCCTCTTTCCGCTTTTGCTTTGCTGGAACTGGCGAAGCAGGCCGGCGTGCCGGACGGCGTATTGAATGCCGTGGCCGGGAAAACCCAGGAAATTAGCGATGCCATTATGGCCAGCCATCAGGTGCGCAAAATCTCCTTCACGGGTTCAACGGCGGTGGGCAAAACGCTGATGCGTAATGCCGCAGAAACGATGAAAAAAGTGTCGATGGAGCTGGGGGGCAATGCGCCTTATATCGTGTTTGATGACGCGGATATTGACGCGGCGGTAAAAGGTGCCATTGCTAACAAATTCCGTAATGCTGGCCAGGTTTGCGTCAGCGTTAACCGTTTCTTCATCCAGCAAAATGTGTACGACAGTTTTGTGAATAAGCTTGCTGCAGAGGTTGGGAAGCTGAAAGTAGGCAACGGCCTGGAAGAGGGCGTGATTGTCGGGCCGCTGATTGAGCAATCTGCGGTGGAAAAAGTACGAGAGCATGTTGATGACGCGCTGGCGAAAGGTGGGAAAGCGCTTGTCGGCGGCAAGCCCCATGCGCTGGGCGGCAATTTCTGGCAGCCCACCGTTATCATCAACGCTAACGATGATATGAAACTGGCCAGGGAAGAGACGTTTGGCCCCCTTGCGGCCTGCTTCCGCTTTGAAACGGAAGAAGAGGTCATCGAAAGAGCCAACAATACGCCATTTGGGCTGGCGGCCTATTTCTATACCCAGAATTTACAGCGCGTTTTCCGCGTCTCTCAGGCTCTGGAAAGTGGCATGGTTGGGATCAATGAATGTGCTGTTTCTACGGAACTGGGGCCCTTCGGCGGCGTGAAAGAGTCGGGGTTAGGGCGTGAAGGCTCCGTGCTGGGGCTGGACGAGTTCCTTGAAGTGAAAACGCTACATATCGGCGGGCTTTAGCTCAGCGCTTGCTTAAAAGAGTCGGGGCGGCAGCGATGAAAAAATTTACTTTTGATTTTAACCACATCGAGGACAACCTGGCTTTCTATCGCCAGTTTGCGGAGCAACTCGCGCTACGCAAAGAGCAGGTTCACGACCTGGATAGCCTGTGGGACGTGGTCACGGCGTCAATGTTACCGCTGCCCGTGGAGATCGAATTTGCGCATTTGCCGGAGAGCAAGCGGCGCAGGTTCGGGGCGCTCATTCTGCTTTTTGACGAGGCAGAAGAAGAACTGGAAGGCCAGCTCCGCTTTAACATTCACGGCTAGCGTTTGATCAGCGGCCATAAAAAAGCCCCCGGCGAGCGGGGGCAAAGTCGTAGGACAAGTACGACGAGGGTTTATTTGTACAGCTCTGCAGTTGCGTGCCAGTTATCGCCGCTACGGGCTTCAATCACGCGGTAAGCAGAGGCACCTTGTTCTGTGGCTTTCTGGGACAATTCCTGACGCATATCCATTGGTGCGCTGCCGACCTGGCTTACAGAAATGGAACCCATGGATTGCAGGCCTTGAGCTTGTTCGCTGTTGATCTGGTGTGCGGCAGCGTTAGCGCCTAAAGAGATAACGGACAGCAGGCTCAGTGCGGCGATAGTTAATTTGGTTTTCATAGTCTTTACTCCTGAAGGTTTAACGTGGCGGCCGGAAAGGCTTAATCGCGATTTTTCTACTTGGGGCCGCCGAGGCTTAACGTTTCTACTCAACTCTATTCAACTGGCTTAGGGCTAAGAACGCTTATTTGTACAGTTCTGCCGTTGCGTGCCAGTGTCCACCGGTGCGTGCTTCGATCACGCGATAAGCGGAAGCGCCGTTTTGCTCTGCTTTCTGGTTCAGCATCTCGTGCATATCCATCGGAGAACTGCCGATGTCATCAACGGAAACGGTACCCAGTGACTGGCGATTCTGCGCTTGCTGAGCGTCGATAGAGTCAGCGGCGAAAACGCCGAATGACAGAGCGGAGAGCAGGCTGGCGGTAACTAAAGTGGCTTTCATGTTCATGGTTTTTTCCTCGTCGTATTCTTTTGGTTGGGTCATCGTTCTGTGACCCTCATCACGAAATCAAGTATACACTAGTTACGGGAAAAATTAATACCCTGCTAATTGTTGCCTATGCAACTTTAAATTAACGAAATGATTTTTTATTCCTGATAGTTATTAAAAAGACGTTTTTATCACGGCTTTTTTGTTAAATATAAGTAAAATCATAGATATGGGTGAATTTGACTATTTGTGCGGTAACACGCATAACAATGCCCTGTGGAATGGTATTGAAGCAATTCCATACGCTGGATTGAGGTTTATTTACGGAAGATTACCGACTGAGAGGCCCGCCGCGTCATGACGGCGGGCTGAGAAGAGGGGGAGTGATTACAGCTCTTGTTCGAACAGCACCAGGATGGCTTCGTACAGCTCTTTCACCGTGAAGTTATTGGCTGGCGTGGTGAAAATAGTGTCGTCCCCGGCAATGGTGCCCAGAATACCCTCCGCTTTTCCCAGTGAGTCCAGCAGGCGAGCAATGAGCTGTGCGGCGCCAGGGCTGGTATGGATCACTACGACGGCGTCGTTATAGTCGATATCCAGAACCAGGTTTTTTAGCGGGCTGGAGGTCGTCGGGACGCCCAGCTCGGCAGGCAGGCAGTAGACCATTTCCATTTTTGCATTACGCGTTCTTACCGCTCCGAATTTAGTCAGCATGCGGGACACTTTGGATTGGTTGATGTTTTCGAAGCCGTCGTTTTGTAACGCCTGAACTATCTCGCCCTGTGAGCTGAATTTCTCTTCTTTAAGTAATGCTTTGAAAGCCTTTACTAATTCTTCTTGTTTTGAGGAGTTACGCATAAATAACCTATCCTGGGTAAAAGAGATAACATTATTATGCATTTAAATGAATTTTTATGCAAATTGTTCATCTTCCTTCAGGTGCCTGATTTTACGGCGGCCTGAATAGCGTGGGAGAATCATCCGGCGGAGATCAGCCTGAAATAATGTTATGAAAGCGGGCGATTTTATCAAATTTCGTTATCGGCGAACATGTCTGTGTCACGACTCGCAAATAAGCTTCAAAGTAAATTAAATGTTATCAAAATGATGTTGTTTTGGTGTGCGCGGAGGGGTAATGTAACCGCCGTTGATGTAACCACATCAGGTCGTGACCGGGCGCTATGGCGTCGTTCCTCCCGGCGAGTAAATGCAGCAGCAACGCGGTCGGTGATTGCTTTATATCGCAATCTGGCGGCGGGAAGATTGTAATTATCTCCTCTCTGGATTATGGTCGCCACCGCATGGAGTTACGGCACGATTTTGCTAACCATAATAAGGAGTTTAGGATGAAAGTTGCAGTCCTCGGCGCAGCTGGCGGTATCGGCCAGGCGCTTGCCCTTCTACTTAAGACCCAACTGCCTTCAGGCTCAGAACTCTCTCTGTATGACATTGCGCCAGTAACCCCAGGGGTTGCGGTGGATCTGAGTCATATCCCGACTGACGTGAAAATCAAAGGTTTCTCCGGCGAAGATGCTACCCCTGCGCTGGTGGGTGCAGATGTGGTGCTGATCTCCGCAGGTGTTGCACGTAAACCCGGTATGGATCGTTCCGACCTGTTCAACGTGAACGCGGGTATTGTGAAAAACCTGATCGAGCAAGTGGCGAAAACCGCCCCTAAAGCTTGCATCGGTATTATTACCAACCCGGTAAACACCACCGTGGCGATTGCCGCAGAAGTGCTGAAAAAAGCGGGCGTTTACGATAAGAACAAACTGTTCGGCGTCACTACGCTGGATATCATCCGCTCCAACACCTTTGTTGCCGAGCTGAAAGGCAAGCAGCCAACGGATATCGAAGTCCCGGTGATTGGCGGCCACTCTGGCGTAACCATTCTGCCGCTGCTGTCCCAGATCCCTGGCGTGAGCTTCACCGAGCAGGAAGTCGCTGACCTGACCAAACGTATCCAGAACGCGGGTACTGAAGTGGTTGAAGCGAAAGCCGGTGGCGGGTCCGCAACGCTGTCTATGGGCCAGGCTGCGGCTCGTTTCGGCCTGTCTCTGGTTCGCGCTTTGAAAGGCGAAAGCAACGTTGTGGAATGCGCTTACGTTGAAGGCGACGGCGAGCACGCACGTTTCTTCTCCCAGCCGCTGCTGCTGGGTAAAAATGGTATCGTTGAGCGTAAAGCTATCGGCACCCTCAGCGCATTTGAGAAAAACGCGATGGAAGGCATGCTGGATACCCTGAAGAAAGATATCCAACTGGGCGAAGAATTCGTTAAGTAATCGACCCTGGATAAAAAAAACCGGAACTCAGGTTCCGGTTTTTTTATGTCTGCCGTTTAGCTTCCGGCGGGATATTCCTGCACGGTGACCTGCAGCGTGAGTTTCTTGTCTTCACGCATGACTTCGACCGGAATCACCGAGCCTGGGCGAATTTCCGCCACCTGGTCCATGGTTTCCAGCGCCGAGATAGCCGGTTTGTGGTTAACCGAGATAATCACGTCGTTAACCTGAATACCAGCCTGAGCTGCCGGGCCGTCCGGGGATACAGCATTAACGATAATCCCTTGCAGCTGATCGATGCCGGTAGAAGGGCCGTGCAGCGGGGTGATTTCTCTGCCGCCAATGCCGATGTAGCCTCGAATAACCCGGCCATCGCGGATGAGCTTATCCATTATTTTGGTCGCCAGTTGGGTTGGTATCGCAAAACCAATCCCTTCCGGCGTTTCGCCGTCATTGCTCTTGTCAAACGACAGGGTGTTGATGCCCATCAGTTCCCCGAGCGAATTCACCAGCGCCCCGCCGGAGTTACCGCGGTTAATTGAGGCGTCAGTTTGCAGGAACGACTGTCGGCCCGAAGGGCTCAGGCCGATGCGGCCGGTCGCGCTGATAATGCCCTGCGTGACCGTCTGCCCCAGGTTGTAAGGGTTACCGATGGCCATGACCACATCGCCAATATGGGGCTGGCGCTTGCCGTTAATAGGAATGATCGGCAGGTTGGTGGCGTTGATTTTCAGCACAGCCAGGTCGGTCAGGCTATCGGACCCAATAAGCAGGGCTTCAAACACTCGCCCGTCCTGGAGCGCAACGATGATCTGCTCGGCATCGTTGATCACGTGTTTATTGGTAATGATGTAGCCGCGTCCGTCCATGATAACGCCGGAGCCGAGCGTCTTGATTTGAAGCTGGTTTTGGCCGTTATTGCCGACGCTGCGATTGTATACGTTCACTACCGCCGGGGCAGCGCGGCGCACGGCCGGATTAAAGCTCATCGGCGTTTCGTCGGTGCTGTCATATTGTGCCGGCGCAAGTGGGCCAACGGCTTTTCGTAACGACGGCATCGCGAGCAGCAGCAGCCCCGCAACAATCAGCCCAATGATCACCGAACGTAAGATCTTTAGAAACATGAGTTTGAGTTAATAAGTGAGAGATCGACCGCAGAATAGCATGAGTTGGACGGACATCGTACAGACGATGTCCGTTTCTCTGCTTCCGTTAACGCAACAGCAAATAGAGGCTCTGTTCGCCGCGAACAACATGCAGCGCAATGACCGCAGGCTTGGTTTCCAGCACTTTGCGCATTTCGGCGATAGTATGAATTCGCTCACGGTTAATGCCGACGATGATATCGTCTTTGTGCAGACCAACCTGAGCCGCAGGCGTGCCTTTATCCACGTTATCCAGACGAATGCCCTTGCCGCCGTCCTTCAGTTGCCCATCGCTTAGCGTGGCACCCTGCAGCGCCGGCAGGATCATTTCTGCGCTTGCGGAAGAGGCGGTGCTCTTGTCCAGCGTCACGCTCACTTCCAGTGGTTTGCCGTCGCGCAGCAAGCCCAGTTTCACCACGGTGCCGGGCTCGGTTGTGGCAATTTTCGCTCGTAATTCGGCGAAACTGCTCAGCGGGTTACCGTTCAGGCTGGTGATGATATCCCCGGCTTTAACGCCCGCTTTTGCCGACCCTGACTGAGGCAGAACTTCACTGACAAAGGCACCGCGCTGGGTGGAAAGGTTAAACGCTTTGGCGATGTCGGCGTTCATCTCCATGCCTTTGATTCCCAGCAGGCCACGTTTGATTTCACCAAATTCCATCAGCTGTTTGGCGAGGGTTTGGGCCATATTGCTCGGGATAGCAAAACCAATCCCTACGCTGCCGCCTGCGGGAGCAAGAATCGCAGTGTTGATGCCAATCAGTTCGCCGTTCAGGTTGAGCAGCGCGCCGCCGGAGTTACCCCGGTTGATTGAAGCATCTGTTTGAATAAAGTTTTCCAGACCTTCAAGGTTCAGGCCGCTGCGGCCCAGTGCGGAAACGATGCCGGAAGTCGCTGTTTGACCGAGGCCAAATGGGTTACCCACCGCAACCGCAAAATCACCCACTTTGAGCTTGTCAGAGTCGGCCACTTTGATTTCGGTAAGCCCGGTCGCGTTTTGCAACTGAAGTAGCGCGATGTCGCTCTGATCGTCCCCGCCAATCAGTTTGGCATCAAATTCACGCCCGTCATTCAGCTGCACGCTGATTTTCTGTGCCTGATTAATCACATGATTGTTGGTCAGGACATAGCCTTTTGCGGCGTTGATGATGACGCCGGAACCCAAGCCTTCAAACTGCTGAGGTGTGTCGGAGGGGGCTTCATCGCCGTAGAATTTTTTGAACTCTTCCGGCACTTTCTGGCTGGACGCTGAGGCGGTGCCTTCAACCTGTACGCTGACGACCGCCGGTAAGACTTTTTCCAGCATCGGAGCAAGGCTTGGCAAAGCCGGCTGGCCTGGAACCTGGGAAGGCAGTGACGCGCTTGCCAGAGGGGATACGCCGAGCGTCAGAGCGACGCTTAACGCTAATGCATTCAACAGCCGTGTTTGTTTCTTCATTGGATGCTGGCTCTCGTCACCTGGAAAAAGGAATGCCCACTCACGCAATTGATGTTATTGAAAGATCAATCGACTCACAATGGCGTAATAAGAAAGCACAAGATAATTAAATGATAGCTGGGTCAGGAAAGGATGGGGCACCTGAACTGTGCCCCGGAAAAGCTAAAACAGGGATTAATCGCGTTTTGCACCGGCGCGAAGCAGGCCGGAAGCACCGTCTGAATAATCGCGCGGCATCTGAACCGGCGCCTGATCGTTCCCGGCTTCAGACTCGGCAAGACGGTTACGGAACGGATTGGCTTCCGCTGTCATCTCCGGCAGCAGGCTGCTGGAGCTTTTTGCCATGTGCTGATACAGCTGGCGATAATCGTGCGCCATGTTATCCAGCAGCTCGGCGCTGCGGGCAAAATGGCTGACTAACTCTTCGCGGTACTCTTCAAGCTCCGCTTTGTTTTTTTCCAGCTCATACTGCAGAGCTTGCTGTTGGCGCAGCTTACGATTGCCGAAACGCATGGCTACGGCGCCGATAATAAGGCCCACTACTAACCCAATAAGCGCATATTCCCAAGTCATGAACTTCTCCCGTTATCTTGTGATTCCGTAGGGTAATGTAGCCACTATAACCGTTAACCTAAGAGAAGTGGAATCCTGACGCTGCATCGCTTAGGGTAGAACGGCCTTTTTTTGGACAACCGGTTCGAAAAAGGCAGTGAACGGCTATCCGATTATAAAGGGAAGATAATAATACCATGCAAAATCTCTCTCCTGCATCGCGCTACCAGCAGGCCCTGGCAGAAGGCAGTTTTCAACCTGATGATGTGCAGCGCGAAGCTATTATGCGCCTGGACGCTATCTGGCAAGCATTGTCCGTTGCACCTACGCCCGCGCCTGCCGGTGGGTTGCTGACTAAGTTCGGCAAGCTGTTCGGTAAAAAAGAGGTTCAGGCCGGGCAGGAGCCCGCCCGGGGTTTGTATATGTGGGGAGGCGTGGGGCGAGGTAAAACCTGGCTGATGGATATGTTTTTTCAAAGTTTGCCGGGAGAGCGCAAACTCAGGCTCCACTTTCACCGCTTTATGCTTCGGGTTCACGAAGAGCTGGCGCAGCAGCAGGGCCACACGGATCCGCTGGAAATTATTGCTGACGGCTTTAAGGCCGAAACGGATGTGCTGTGCTTCGACGAATTTTTTGTCTCTGATATCACCGATGCCATGCTGCTGGGTACATTAATGAAAGCGCTTTTTGCGCGAGGCATCACGCTGGTGGCCACGTCGAACATCCCGCCGGATGATTTGTACCGCAATGGGCTGCAGCGCGCGCGGTTCTTACCCGCCATCGAAGCAATCAAACGCTATTGCGACGTGATGAACGTGGATGCCGGGATTGATTACCGCCTGAGAACGCTGACTCAGGCGCACCTTTGGCTGTCACCGCTGAATGCAGACTCCGCACTGCAAATGGAAAAGCTTTATGTCGCTCTGGCCGGGGCAAAGCGCGAAGGGGCGCCGGTACTGGAAATCAACCATCGGCCAATGGTGACCATGGGGGCCGCAAACCAGACGCTGGCTATCGATTTCAACACGCTATGCGTGGACGCGCGCAGCCAACATGATTACATCGCGCTTTCGCGCCAGTTCCACACCGTCCTGCTGTTTAATGTAACGGTGATGACAACGTTGATGGAGAGTGAGGCACGCCGTTTTATCGCTATGGTGGACGAATTCTATGAGCGCCACGTCAAGCTGGTGGTGTCTGCTGAGACCGAGCTATTCAATATTTATCAAGGGGAAAGGCTTAAGTTTGAGTTCCAGCGTTGTCTTTCCAGGCTGCAGGAAATGCAAAGTGAAGAGTATTTACGCCGGCCTCATCTGCCGTGACGATGAATATGTGATATCAACGACAAATTGTGGTCGATCTTTGAGGTCGACTTCTCTATAATCTTGCGACCCCACGTTACAACCAAAGTTTTTTTCCCAAAACTTTTGTCGTGCCGGCATAGGCTATTCGAAGGGGTAGGTTTGCTGGACAATGTCGCGTGAACCTCGACTGATTTTAAACGTTTGGGTGTTCACCAACGTGTAACTATATATTGGGTAAGCTTTTAATGAAAACTTTTACAGCTAAACCAGAAACTGTACAGCGCGACTGGTATGTCGTTGATGCTGAAGGTAAGACCTTAGGTCGTCTGGCTACTGAACTGGCTCGCCGTCTGCGCGGTAAGCACAAAGCGGAATACACTCCGCACGTTGATACTGGTGATTACATCATCGTTCTGAACGCTGACAAAGTTGCTGTAACCGGCAACAAGCGTACTGACAAAGTGTACTACCACCACACCGGCCACATCGGTGGTATCAAACAAGCGACCTTTGAAGAGATGATTGCCCGCCGTCCTGAGCGTGTGATTGAAATCGCGGTTAAAGGCATGCTGCCAAAGGGCCCGCTGGGTCGTGCAATGTTCCGTAAACTGAAAGTTTACGCGGGCACCGAGCACAACCACGCGGCACAGCAACCGCAAGTTCTGGACATTTAATCGGGATTATAGGCAATGGCTGAAAATCAATACTACGGCACTGGTCGCCGCAAAAGTTCCGCAGCTCGCGTGTTTATCAAACCGGGCAACGGCAAAATCGTTATCAACCAACGTTCTCTGGAACAGTACTTCGGTCGTGAAACTGCCCGCATGGTAGTTCGTCAGCCGCTGGAACTGGTCGACATGGTTGAGAAACTGGATCTGTACATCACCGTTAAAGGTGGTGGTATCTCTGGTCAGGCTGGTGCGATCCGTCACGGTATCACCCGCGCTCTGATGGAGTACGATGAGTCCCTGCGTTCCGAGCTGCGTAAAGCTGGCTTCGTTACCCGTGATGCTCGTCAGGTTGAACGTAAGAAAGTCGGTCTGCGTAAAGCACGTCGTCGTCCTCAGTTCTCCAAACGTTAATTGCTCTCTGCCTGTTCAGGCAGCAAGACAGTTGGCAAAAAGCCCGGTCCTGGTACCGGGTTTTTTTATGCCTGTAATTTATATTATTGCTTCTAACATTTTGAAATTATTTGCCTTTCAGGCAAATTCGATATACGACCACCACAAAACCAGTAAAATCTGGTAAACTATCATCCAATTTTCTGCCCAAATGTCGGCATCCAGTTGTTTTCGCCCTGATAAGGCGTCAGCGATGTTTCGGCGAAGCATTGGGTAATAACGGTCAGGTTAGTCGCCGCTTGCGGCTATTAGCAGTAATTTTCTGGATAAACTTGGAGGTTTTCATGGCTGTCGCTGCCAACAAACGTTCGGTGATGACGCTGTTTTCCGGTCCTACTGACATCTACAGCCACCAGGTCCGTATCGTCCTGGCTGAGAAAGGTGTTAGCGTTGAAATTGAGCATGTGGAAACGGATAACCTGCCTCAGGATCTGATTGACCTCAACCCCAATCACAGCGTACCGACCCTGGTTGACCGCGAGCTGACGCTGTGGGAATCCCGCATCATCATGGAATACCTTGATGAGCGTTTCCCGCACCCACCTTTGATGCCGGTTTATCCGGTTGCGCGTGGTGAAAGCCGTCTGTACATGCACCGCATTGAGAAAGACTGGTATTCGTTGATGAACGTGGTAATGAACGGTTCAGCGCAGGAAGCGGAAGCCGCTCGTAAGCAGCTGCGTGAAGAGCTGTTGAGTATCGCCCCGGTCTTTACCCAGAAGCCTTTCTTCCTGAGCGACGAGTTCAGCCTGGTCGACTGCTATCTGGCTCCGCTGCTGTGGCGCTTGCCGCAGATGGGCATTGAGCTGACAGGTGCGGGCTCCAAAGAGATGAAAGGGTACATGACCCGCGTCTTCGAGCGTGACTCCTTCCTGGCCTCTTTGACCGAACCTGAGCGCGAAATGCGTCTGCAGACCCGAGGCTAATTGATGGATATGTCGCAGCTGTCGCCGCGCCGTCCTTATCTGCTGCGGGCCTTTTATGAGTGGCTGCTGGATAACCAGCTCACGCCGCATCTGGTGGTAGATATCACACTACCGGGCGTACAGGTTCCGATGGAGTATGCGCGTGACGGGCAAATTGTGCTGAACATCGCCCCGCGAGCCGTAGGGAATCTGGAGCTGGCCAATGACGAAGTGCGCTTTAACGCGCGTTTCGGCGGCGTACCTCGCCAGGTTAACGTACCTATGGCTGCCGTGCTGGCTATCTATGCACGTGAAAATGGCGCGGGCACCATGTTTGAGCCGGAAGCGGGCTATGATGAAGACGCTGAAAGCCACAACGATGACCAGCCCGTTATCGGTGAGACTGAAACAGTTATGCAGGTTATTGACGGCGATCGCCCGGATCACGGCGATGATGACAATAACCAGGATGACGATCCGCCGCCGCCGCCTCGCGGTGGTCGCCCCGCACTGCGCGTGGTGAAATAACAAAAAGCCAGTCGAAAGACTGGCTTTTTTTATGGAGGATTCGGCGCAATCTGGCAGCCTGAGCCGCCAGATTTTAACGCTTATACTTCGAGGAAGTTCAGGATCCCGTCAGCCGCCTTACGCCCTTCAGCAATAGCGGTGACCACCAGATCGGAACCACGAACCGCATCGCCACCGGCGAAGATTTTCGGGTTACTGGTCTGGAAAGCGTTCTCGCTAGCTTCTGGTGCGAGAATGCGCCCCTGGCTGTCCAGCTCAACGCTGTGCTGCTCCAGCCAGGTCATGCTGTGAGGGCGGAAACCGAAGGCCATTACCACCGCATCGGCAGGCAATACGTGCTCGGAGCCGGCGACGATCTCCGGGCGACGACGGCCATTCGCATCCGGCGCACCCAGCTCGGTACGGGCCACTTTCACACCGCACACCCGGCCATTTGCGTTAATTTCCACGCCCAGCGGCTGCAGATTGAACTGGAACTCCACGCCTTCTTCGCGCGCGTTTTTCACTTCGCGTTTAGAGCCCGGCATATTTTCTTCGTCACGACGGTAGGCACAGGTCACGTGGGTTGCACCCTGGCGCACTGAAGTACGCACGCAGTCCATAGCGGTGTCCCCGCCGCCCAGCACGACAACGCGTTTACCTTCCATGCTGACATACGGCTCTTCAGCTGTTTCGCCGAAGCCCATGATCTGCTTGGTATTGGCGATGAGGAACGGCAGGGCGTCATACACGCCAGGCGCGTCTTCATTTTCGAGACCACCGCGCATCGACTGATAGGTGCCGACGCCCAGGAACACGGAATCGTATTCGCTCAGCAGCTCGTCCATCTGCACATCGCGGCCCACTTCGGTATTGAGTTTGAATTCAATCCCCATCCCGCTGAAGATTTCGCGACGCTTGGTCATCACCTCTTTTTCCAGCTTAAAGGCTGGAATACCGAAGGTCAGCAGACCGCCGATTTCTGGGTGTCGGTCGTAAACCACCGCCTTCACGCCGTTACGTGCCAGAACGTCGGCACAGGCAAGCCCGGCAGGGCCTGCCCCGATGATAGCCACGCGTTTACCGGTTTGCTTCACGCCGGTCAGGTCCGGCTTCCAGCCCATCTCAATCGCTTTATCGTTGATATAGCGCTCGATGTTACCGATAGTCACCGCCCCGAACTCGTCGTTCAGCGTACAGGAGCCTTCGCAAAGACGGTCCTGAGGGCAGACGCGGCCGCAGACTTCCGGCAGGCTGTTGGTCTGGTGAGACAGCTCGGCTGCCTCAATAATGCGCCCCTCATTGGCCAGCTTCAGCCAGTTTGGAATGTAGTTATGAACCGGGCACTTCCACTCGCAGTACGGGTTACCGCAGGAGAGGCAGCGGTCGGCCTGAGCCTTGGCCTGCCCCTCAGAGAACGGCTCGTAGATTTCCACAAATTCAATTTTGCGGATCTTCAGCGGCTTCTTCGGCGGATCAACGCGCTGCAAGTCGATAAATTGATAAACGTTTTGACTCATCGTGACCTCTTACTGCGCCTGCACCCGCAGCTCAGCTGCGGAACGACTGCGGTGACCCAACAATGCTTTAACATCACTGGACTTCGGTTTAACCAGGGTGAATTTCGAGGCGAATGCCGGCCAGTTGGCCAGGATTTCTTCGCCGCGCTGGGAGCCGGTCAGCTGAACGTGTTCGGTGATCATGCCTCGCAGGTGCTCTTCATGAATCGCCAGCTCTTCCACATTCAGTAATTCAACCAGTTCCGGATTCACGCGTTTGCGGAATTCACCGTCTTCGTCCAGTACGTAGGCGAAACCGCCCGTCATACCGGCCCCGAAGTTAACCCCCGTTTTGCCCAGAATACAGACGATGCCGCCGGTCATGTATTCACAGCCGTTATCGCCTATGCCTTCAACCACGGTGATCGCCCCGGAGTTACGCACCGCGAAACGCTCGCCTGCACGGCCTGCGGCATACATCTTCCCGCCGGTGGCACCATACAGGCAGGTGTTGCCGATAATGGTCGCTTCGTGGCTGCGGAAGGCTGAGCCTACCGGTGGACGCAGAGAAATCAGCCCGCCCGCCATACCTTTACCGACATAGTCGTTGGCATCGCCGGTCAGGTGCAGCTCAACGCCGCCCGCGTTCCAGACGCCGAAGCTCTGGCCTGCGGTGCCGTTAAAGTGCGCCTTGATTGGGTCAGACGCCAGGCCTTGATCGCCATGTTGCTGGGCAATGTAGCCGGAGAGCGAAGCTCCAGTCGAACGGTCGGTGTTGCGAATATCAAACCAGAACGTTTTACTCTGCTTGTCGTCTACATACGCCTGTGCCTGGTTCAGCAGCTGTGCGTTAAGGTCGCCCTTATCGAACGGTGGGTTATGCTCGGTGCAGTACACCGCTTTGCCCGGCATCGGTTCAGCCGTTTTCAGCAGGGCAGAGAGATCCAGCTTCTGCTGCTTCGCCGTAAACCCGTCCAGCTCTTTCAGCAGGTCGGTACGGCCAATCAAATCAACCAGACGTTTCACGCCCAGCAGCGCCATCAGTTCTCGGGTTTCGCGGGCGATGAATTCAAAGTAGTTGGTCACTTTGAACGGCAGGCCGTGGTAATGGTTTTTACGCAGTTTGTCATCTTGAGTTGCCACGCCGGTAGCGCAGTTGTTCAGGTGACAAATTCGTAGGTATTTACAGCCCAGCGCAACCATTGGCCCGGTACCGAAGCCGAAGCTTTCTGCTCCAAGAATTGCTGCCTTGATGATGTCGAGGCCGGTTTTCAGGCCACCGTCCACCTGCAGACGAATCTTATGGCGCAGGCCGTTAGCCACCAGTGCCTGCTGGGTTTCCACCAGACCAAGCTCCCACGGGCAGCCCGCGTATTTCACGGATGACAGTGGACTTGCCCCAGTACCGCCGTCGTAGCCGGCAATAGTAATCAGGTCCGCATAGGCTTTGGCTACGCCCGTTGCGATGGTGCCGACGCCCGGTTCGGAAACCAGCTTCACGGAAATCATCGCCTTCGGGTTAACCTGCTTCAGGTCGAAAATCAGCTGCGCCAGATCCTCGATAGAGTAAATATCGTGGTGAGGCGGAGGGGAAATCAGCGTCACGCCCGGCACGGAGTAGCGCAGCTTGGCGATATAAGGCGTCACTTTATCGCCCGGTAGCTGACCGCCTTCGCCCGGCTTCGCGCCTTGCGCAACTTTAATCTGGATAACGTCGGCGTTAACCAGGTAGGCAGGCGTCACCCCGAAGCGGCCGGAAGCAACCTGCTTGATACGGGACACTTTATTGGTGCCGTAGCGCGCCGGATCTTCGCCGCCTTCGCCGGAGTTAGAGTTCCCGCCGATGCTGTTCATCGCTTCAGCCAGGGATTCGTGTGCTTCCGGGCTCAGAGCGCCGATGGACATTGCCGCGGTATCGAAGCGTTTGAACAGCTCGGTCGCTGGCTCAACGTCTTCAATTTTGACGGACTCGTCCTGCGGATTCAGCGCAAGCATATCGCGCAGCGTGGCGACCGGGCGCTCGTTAACCAGTTTCGCGTATTGCTGATAGTCGCTGTACTCGCCGCTTTGCACCGCTTTTTGCAGCGTCTGCACTACGTCCGGGTTATAGGCGTGGTATTCCCCGCCGTGAACGAATTTCAGCTGGCCACCCTGATCCAACGGCTTACGTACCAGCCAGGCGCGTTTGGACAGGTTCAGCAGATCCTGCTGGAAGTCGCCGAAGCCTGCCCCGCCGATGCGGCTGACCGCACCCTGGAAGCAAAGCTCGGACACTTCTTTATGCAGACCCACCGCTTCGAACAGCTTAGAGCAACGGTAAGAGGCGATAGTCGAGATGCCCATTTTGGACATGATCTTGTACAGCCCTTTGTTGATGCCGTTGCGGTAGTTTTGCATCACTGTGCGGTAGTTTTTATCGATGGCGCCGTTGTCGACCAGCTTCGCCAGGGTTTCATAGGCGAGATACGGGTAGATAGCGGTCGCACCGAAGCCCAGCAGCACGGCGAAGTGGTGCGGATCGCGGGCGCTGGCGGTTTCAACAATGATGTTGGCATCGCAGCGCAGGCTCTTCTCAACGAGGCGAGTCTGGATGGCGCCTACGGCCATCGGGGCCGGAACCGGCAGGCGATTTTTCGCAATATTACGGTCGGACAACACCAGCAAGACGGTGCCATTCCGAACCATGCGTTCAGCTTCGTCGCACAGCGCCATCACCGTTTCGTGCAGCGACTTCTCGGTCACGTCATAGGTGATGTCGAGCGTATCGGCGCGATAGTGTTCCTCTTCCAGCGTGGTGAGCTGCTGGAAATCAGACCACAGCAGAATCGGCGATTTAAAGCTCAGGCGGTGTGCCTGGCCTTCTGCCTCGCAGAAGACGTTCATTTCACGGCCAATGCTGGTGGCCAGGGACATAACGTGCGCTTCACGCAGCGGATCGATTGGCGGGTTGGTCACCTGCGCAAACTGCTGGCGGAAGTAATCGTAAATAATGCGTGGCTGGCTGGAAAGCACGGCAAATGGGGTGTCATCGCCCATTGAACCCACGGCTTCCTGGCCATTCTCGCCCAGCACGCGGATCACTGAATCCAGCTCTTCGCTGCTGTAGTTAAACTGTTTCTGATAGCTGGCAAGCGTATCGTCGTCCAGCTCCCGCGAACCTACTTTTTCATCCGGCAGGTCTTCAAACGGCACCAGGCGGCGAACGTTGTTCTCCATCCACTCTTTATACGGATGGCGGCTTTTCAGCTCGGCATCGGTTTCAGCGGAGTGCAGAATACGCCCGACGCGAGTGTCGATAACCATCAGCTCACCCGGGCCAACGCGGCCTTTCTCTACCACTTCATCCGGCTGGTAGTCCCAGATCCCGACTTCAGAGGCGCAGGTGATGAGCTTGTCTTTGGTGATCACGTAGCGCGCCGGACGCAGGCCGTTACGGTCCAGGTTACAGGCGGCGAAACGTCCGTCAGACATCACGATCCCGGCCGGGCCATCCCACGGCTCCATATGCATGGAGTTAAAGTCAAAGAAGGCGCGCAGCTCAGGATCCATGTTCGGGTTGTTCTGCCATGCAGGCGGAACCAGCAGACGCATGGCGCGCACGATATCCATCCCGCCGGCCAGCAGCAGCTCAAGCATGTTATCCATGGAGCTGGAGTCGGAGCCGGTTTCGTTCACGAACGGCGCAGCGTCGTGCAGATCGGGGATCAGCGGCGTCTGGAATTTATAGGTACGGGCGCGCGCCCACTGGCGGTTACCGGTGATGGTGTTGATTTCGCCGTTGTGCGCCAGATAGCGGAACGGCTGAGCCAGCGGCCAGCGTGGCACGGTGTTGGTGGAGAAGCGCTGGTGGAACAGGCAAATGGCCGATTCCAGGCGCAGGTCCGCCAGGTCCAGGTAGAAGCGCGGCAGGTCAGCCGGCATACACAGACCTTTATAAATGTTCACCAGGTTAGACAGGCTGCAGATATAGAAGTCTTTATCTTCCTGGATACGTTTTTCGATACGGCGACGGGCGATAAACAGGCGGCGTTCCATATCACGAGGGCGCCAGCCCGCCGGGGCGTTAACGAATATTTGTTCAATACGTGGCAGAGAGGAGAGGGCGATTTCACCGAGCACGTCCTTGTTCACCGGCACTTCACGCCAGCCAACAATAGACAGGGTTTCGTTTTGCAGCTCTTCTTCAACAATGCGGCGGCTGGCGCGGGCAAGCGCGTCATCCTGGTTCAGGAAAATCATGCCAACGGCATAGTTCTTGGCCAAACGCCACTGGCGTTCTTCTGCAACAATGCGGAAGAAACGATCGGGTTTTTGCAGCAGCAGGCCACAACCGTCGCCGGTTTTACCGTCGGCAAGGATGGCACCACGGTGCTGCATGCGGGCTAGCGCGTGAATAGCGGTACGCACTACCTTGTGGCTAGGTTCGCCTTCTATGTGGGCGATCAGGCCGAAACCACAGTTATCCTTCTCAAGGGATTTATCGTACAACATATCAGTGAACCTCCCCAGGCTCTACGTTACTCCCAACCGTTTGCGCGTGGACGCAGCAAGGGCATGGCGACGGGGTTTGCGCATCATACGCTTGCCTCGCGTGTCGCCCTCTTAATGTCCAACGCATCCGGTGTCACAAGTGTTGAGGACTTGCTTTAGAGGGAATCTCAATTACTGCATAAATATGATGGGCACAGAACCCATCCAGAAAGCTTCCAGCGGATTTCCAACTTATCGGGAAAGAGCACACAGGTCAAATGGCATTCTTATTTATACGGAATCGTACTAAGAGTGGCTTAATTAAATGAATTTAATGGTTTTTTTTGCTTTTTTGGCTGTGAGGGGACGACGGTGAACGCCGAGTGTTATGTGATCGTCCTCACTATCCGAAAGGCCGTGAAACTCCAGACCATGCTGGTATGAATGATATTGCCAGCATGATATGCTGCTTAACCCCCGCGGAGTGCAGCATGACACTGTTTTTCACCGTTCGTCATATTCTTTAAATAAAGGGTGGCGTCATAAGGAAAAGTAATCAAGTGTTATGTGAATAGAGTTGCACTTATTTTGAGTTTATATGCAATAGATAAGGCTGCGCCGAAGCGATTGATCCAGGTCATCGCCGGTGCGAGAAGAAAATGGCAGGCTAGGTCCCTTTTTCGGGACGGCCCATCAGATTATGCAGTTACAGAAATTAGTCAATATGTTTGGCGGCGATCTCTCTCGTCGCTATGGGCAAAAAGTCCATAAACTCACGCTGCATGGTGGTTTCAGTTGCCCCAATCGCGATGGGACTATCGGGCGAGGCGGCTGTACTTTTTGCAACGTGGCCTCTTTCGCTGACGAAACGCAGCAGCACAATTCCATCGCTGAGCAGCTCGCACACCAGGCCTGCCGGGTGAACCGCGCTCAGCGTTATCTGGCCTATTTCCAGGCCTATACCAGCACCTGGGCTGAAGTGCAGGTGTTGCGGTCGATGTACCAGCAGGCGGTGAGCCAGACCAGCATCGTGGGGCTGTGCGTCGGTACCCGGCCTGACTGCGTGCCCGACAGCGTGCTGGATTTGCTAAGCGATTATCATGCACAGGGCTATGAGGTATGGCTGGAGCTGGGGTTACAGACGGCGAATGACAAAACGCTGCACCGTATCAACCGGGGGCACGATTTTGCCTGTTATCAGGAAACCACCCGCCGGGCCCGAGCGAGAGGTTTAAAAGTTTGCAGCCATCTTATTGTCGGTTTACCGGGTGAAGGCCAGCAGCAATGTATGGACACGCTGGAGAAAGTGGTTGAAACCGGTGTGGACGGCCTGAAGCTGCATCCTTTGCATATTGTTGACGGCAGCATAATGGCCAAAAGCTGGCGGGCTGGTCGCCTTGAGGGGATCGCGCTGGATGAGTATGTCGTCACCGCGGGAGAAATGATTCGCCATACACCGCTTGATGTCGTGTTCCATCGTATTTCGGCTAATGCCCGGCGCCCAACCTTGCTTGCGCCTTTATGGTGTGAAAACCGCTGGGCAGCGATGGTGGATATCGACAGGTATTTGCTGACGCACGGGGCGCAGGGGTCAGCGCTGGGTACGCCGTGGGATCTCTCAGTTCTTTCGTAAATCCTGAGCCCGGTTCCTTTTTGCGGTATATTTAGCGCATCCAAGGCGAAGGAATCGTTCCATGAAGCAAATTCGGTTATTGGCGCAGTATTACGTTGATCTTATGGTGAAGCTGGGGCTGGTGCGCTTCTCCCTGCTGCTGGCCTCGGCGCTGGTCGTGCTGGCGATGGTGGTGCAAATGGCCGTCACCATGCTGCTGAGCGGCCAGGTTGAAAGTATCGACGTTGTCCGCTCTATCTTCTTTGGTTTATTGATTACGCCCTGGGCGGTTTACTTCCTGTCGGTTGTGGTTGAACAGCTTGAGGAGTCCAGGCAGCGGCTGTCGAAGCTGGTGGAAAAGCTGGAGGAGATGCGCGAGCGAGACCTCATTCTGAACGTGCAGCTTAAGGACAATATCGCCCAGCTAAACCAGGAAATCGCCGACCGTGTCAAAGCGGAGGCCGAGCGCCAGACCATGCTGGAGCAGCTCAAAGTTGAGATGCAGGAGCGTGAAGAGACGCAAATCCGGCTTGAGCAACAATCCTCTTTCCTGCGCTCTTTCCTTGATGCTTCGCCCGATCTGGTCTTCTACCGCAACGAAGACCGGGAGTTTTCAGGCTGCAACCGGGCGATGGAGCTGCTGACCGGCAAGAGCGAGAAACAGCTTATCCATCTCAAGCCGCAGGATGTGTACTCTGCCGAAGCCGCTGAGAAAGTGCTGGAAACAGACGAAAAAGTGTTTCGTCATAATGTCTCTCTGACCTATGAGCAGTGGCTGGATTACCCGGATGGCCGCAAAGCCTGCTTTGAAATTCGTAAAGTGCCTTATTACGACCGCGTCGGTAAACGCCACGGGCTGATGGGCTTTGGCCGCGATATTACCGAGCGTAAACGCTATCAGGATGCGCTGGAACGTGCGAGCCGGGATAAAACTACCTTCATCTCCACCATCAGCCACGAGCTGCGTACGCCGCTGAATGGCATTGTCGGCCTGAGCCGTATTCTGCTGGACACCGATCTCACCGCCGAGCAGACCCATTACCTGAAAACGATCCACGTGTCGGCCATCACGCTGGGAAATATTTTCAACGATATCATTGATATGGATAAGCTCGAGCGCCGCAAAGTGCAGCTCGATAACCAGCCGGTGGATTTCACCAGCTTCCTTGCCGATCTGGAAAACCTCTCAGGCCTGCAGGCTCAGCAGAAAGGGCTGTCATTTGTGATGGACCCAGCGCTGCCGCTGCCGCACAAGGTGGTGACGGACGGGACGCGTCTGCGCCAGATCCTCTGGAACCTGATCAGCAATGCCGTGAAGTTCACGCCGAAGGGGGGATTAGTCACGGTACGCGTTCGTTACGAAGAAGAGAGCTGCCTACGCTTTGAGGTTCAGGACTCCGGGATTGGCATTCCGGTGGACGAGCAGGACAAAATCTTTGCTATGTACTATCAGGTTAAAGACAGTCACGGCGGCAAGCCCGCGACAGGAACGGGGATTGGGCTGGCGGTTTCTCGCCGTCTGGCAAAAAGCATGGGCGGGGATATTACCGTGACCAGCAAGCCGGGTGAAGGTTCGCTGTTCACGCTGACCGTTCAGGCGCCGAGCGTGGCTGAGGAAGTGGAAGACACGCTGGAAGATGACGATATGCCGCTGCCAGCCCTGCATGTGCTGCTGGTGGAGGATATTGAGCTTAACGTCATCGTGGCGCGTTCTGTACTCGAGAAGCTTGGCAATAGCGTTGACGTAGCAATGACTGGGAAAGATGCGCTGGAGATGTTTATACCGGGCGAATATGACCTTGTGCTGCTGGATATCCAGTTGCCGGATATGACCGGGCTTGATATTTCTCGCGAGCTGAATAAACGCTTTAGCAAAGAGGAACTGCCGCCGCTGGTGGCGCTCACGGCCAACGTGCTGAAAAACAAGACTGAGTATCTTGAGGCCGGGATGGATGACGTGCTGAGTAAGCCGCTCGCCGTGCCGGCCTTGATGTCGATGATCCAAAAATTCTGGGATAAGCAGATAACGGATAAGGAGCCTGTGGTGACAAAAGTCGATAGTGAAAAACAGCAAGCATTACTCGATATTCCGATGCTCGAACAATATATCGAGCTGGTGGGCCCAAAACTCATTACCGATGGCCTGGCGATGTTTGAAAAAATGATGCCGGGTTATTTAGAGGTGCTCGATTCCAATATGACCGCGCGGGATAACAAAGGCGTGGTGGAAGAGGGGCATAAAATTAAAGGTGCGGCAGGCTCCGTTGGTTTGCGACATTTACAGCAGGTTGCCCAGCAAATTCAGTCCCCGGACTTGCCTGCGTGGTCTGATAATGTCGGTGAATGGATCGAAGAGCTGAAACAAGAGTGGCAACATGACGTTAGCGTATTAAAAGCGTGGGTTGCGGAAGCTGGAAAAAAATGACCCCGGCCAGGCCGGGGTGCGCGAATACTGCGCCAACACCAGGGAAAACAGGGTTGCGCCTTTTTTAGCGTTGAATTATTGAACGGCACAACCAGCAATTCGCGGGCTGTCAGCCATATAAGATAGCAAACCTTAAAATATTTGTTACGTGAATCAGTAAAATATGTGAAGCATAGCGATCAAATTAACGTGGCTGATACTGATTCACCCGGAACGAAAAGGAACTGACGGATGAAAAAAATAGGCGTAGTGCTGAGCGGCTGTGGGGTTTATGACGGCAGTGAGATTCATGAGGCCGTATTAACGCTGTTGGCCATTTCTCGCGCTGGTGCGGAAGCCGTTTGCTTCGCGCCGGATAAACCTCAGTCTGACGTGATCGATCATTTAACCGGCGAAGCTGCAGCAGAAACTCGCGACGTGCTGGTGGAGGCTGCGCGTATTACTCGTGGCAATATTCAGCCGTTGCGTGAAGCTTTGTCTGAAAACCTTGACGCATTGATTGTGCCCGGCGGTTTTGGCGCGGCGAAAAATCTAAGCACTTTTGCTTCAAAGGGGGCAGATTGTGAGGTTGATGTCGATCTCCGTCGCGTTGCACGGGAATGCCACGAACAGGGCAAGCCGCTCGGTTTTATGTGTATTGCCCCGGCGATGCTGCCAAAGATTCTGGATATGCCTGTGCGTCTGACCATCGGCACCGACATCGATACCGCAGAGTTACTGGAAGCCATGGGGGCAGAACACATCCCTTGCCCGGTGGATGATATCGTGGTGGACGAAGAACAGAAGGTTGTCACCACTCCTGCTTACATGCTCGCGCAAAATATCGCTGAGGCCGCTGCCGGGATCGACAAGTTGGTTGCCCGCGTGCTGGAACTTAGCGCATGAGTAAAGGGCGTTTCGCGCCGTGGCAGTGGGTTAAACGCTGGCTGTTAAAAGCGGTTCTGGCGGTTTTGGCGATTTGGTTCATGGGCATCATGACCTTCCGCTTCCTCCCGGTGCCGTTTTCCGCAGTGATGGTGGAGCGGCAGTTCAGCGCGTGGTTCAGCGGTAACTTCGGTTACGTTGCCCATTCTGACTGGGTTTCCATGGATGATATTTCGCCGTGGATGGGGCTGGCAGTGATCGCCTCTGAAGATCAAAAATTTCCCGAGCACTGGGGCTTTGATACTGATGCCATCGAAAAGGCGCTGGCCCATAATGAACGCAACGAAAATAGGGTACGAGGCGCGTCGACGCTTTCCCAGCAAACCGCAAAAAATTTGTTCCTGTGGGATGGACGGAGCTGGCTACGTAAAGGGCTGGAAGCCGGCCTCACGGTGGGGCTCGAAACCGCGTGGAGCAAGCGACGTATTCTGACGGTGTATCTCAATATCGCCGAATTTGGTGAAGGTGTTTTCGGCGTGGAAGAAGCCTCCCGTCGTTACTTCAACAAGCCAGCTAGCCGCCTGACACCTGCCGAAGCAGCGCTGCTCGCCGCCGTCCTGCCTAACCCAATTCGTTTTAAGGCTAATGCGCCTTCAGGCTATATTCGCCAGCGCCAGCAGTGGATTTTGCGACAGATGCGCCAGCTGGGCGGAGAGTCATTCCTTGAGCAGCACAATTTAAAATAAGCCGCATCCAACGCACTCGCGCTCTCCACGACAAGGTAAACGCTATGATGACCTCTTGCCTGAAAGAAGATACCGCCCGGCAAATTGTCCAGCGCACCATGAACATCATCGATCACTCGGTGAATGTGATGAGCGAGCAGGGGGTGATTATTGCCTCTGGCGATCCACGCCGTCTGTATCAGCGCCATGAAGGTGCTGTCCTGGCGCTGACGGAAAACCGGACCGTGATTATTGATGAGGCTTCTGCCCGGCGGCTGAAAGGGGTTAAACCCGGTATTAATTTGCCCATCGTCTTTCGCCAGAAAATCGTTGGCGTGGTGGGGATTTCTGGTGAGCCAGAGAAAGTGCAGGCTTATGCCGAACTGGTCAAAATGGCGGCCGAGCTGATCCTTGAGCAGGCGGAAATGCTTGAGCAAAATCAGTGGGAAAAGCGCTACCGGGAGCAGCTCGCCGCGCAGATTATTTCAGGCCAGCAAAGTCTGGCGGAACTGCGCCCTATGGCCAGCGGCCTTGGCGTAGACCTTGAATTGCCACGGGTTGCGCTGATGATTCATTTTCCCTCTCGAGATGTTTTGCGTCAGCGGGAGCTGCTCGAGCGGCTTGGCGGCTACGACAACCAGGCATTAGTCACGCCATTCGGTTTTGAACAAATCGCAATGCTACTACCCCTGGGCGGTGGCCGGCCTGAGGAGTGGCAGGCATTGCTGAAAAAAACGCTGCGCAAACTTCATTCTCAGCTGCTGGCGCATTTTGAAGTCACCCTGTCAGTTGGGGGATGCTTCGACGGCGACGACGCGTTACGACGATCCTGGCTTAGCGCCGTGGCGCTGCATGAGATGGCTTCACGGCAAAAAATTGGCCGGTCGATTTTGTACTATCAGGATCTTTTATTGCCTGTGCTGCTCAACGGACTTTCCGGCAGCTGGCAGGCCGAGGAAATGGGGCGAGCATGGAAAACGCTTTGTGAAGCCGATCCGAAAGGCGTGCTTCGTCGCACGCTGCGCTGCTATTTTGAACAGAATTGTGATCTGTCTCAAACGACAAAATTGCTGCATATTCACGTCAATACATTGCGCTATCGGCTAAGTAAAATAGAGTCGATAACGGCTTTAGATATTAATAAGTTAGATTCGACTCTTCAGCTGTTTATTGGTATGCAGCTCAGCGACTGATTTGTAGTAATCCACAAGAAAACGTTTCTTTCACCGCCCATTTTCTGGTGTTTTCTCTCAAGCTATTTGCAGCCCGCTCAGGGTAATGTCCCGCCGTACCTTTCGATCTCCCTAAAAAAATCAAAACAGGAGTGATTCATGACCACGGTTTCGGCTCTGGGCGCCCTGGTGGCGCTGGTTGTTTCTATTGTCCTAATTTTACGCAAGGTTCCTCCGGCCTACGGCATGATTGCTGGCGCTCTGGCTGGCGGGTTAGTTGGCGGCGCTGATTTAGTGCAGACGCTTTCGCTTATGATTACCGGGGCGCAGGGGATTACCAATGCGGTACTGCGCATTCTCGGGGCAGGCATACTGGCGGGCGTGCTGATTGAGTCCGGGGCAGCCAACACAATTGCCGAAACCATTGTCCGTAAGGTGGGTGAGAAAAGGGCGCTGTTCGCTTTGGCAGTGGCGACCATGTTGCTGACCGCCGTCGGCGTATTTATTGATGTTGCCGTTATCACGGTCTCTCCTATTGCCCTGGCGATTGCCCACCGGGCCGATATTTCGAAAATGGCTATACTGCTGGCGATGATTGGCGGCGGGAAGGCCGGCAATGTAATGTCGCCCAATCCTAATACGATTGCGGCGGCTGACGCTTTCCACGTTCCACTCACCGACTTAATGATGGCGGGCGTTGTACCGGGTCTGTTTGGGCTGGCGCTCGCCTATTTTCTGGCGAAGCGGTTGCAGCATCGGGGCTCTAAAGTTGCCAGCAGTGAGTTGATTGCCGGGGAAAAAGAAAAGGCCTTGCCTGCGTTTGGCGCGGCAATAGCGGCGCCGCTGGTAGCTATTTGCCTGCTTGCACTTCGCCCGATTGCCGGCATTGCGATTGATCCGCTGGTTGCGTTGCCGATAGGCGGCCTGATTGGGGCTATAGTGATGGGGCAGTGGCGGCAGACAAATCATTTTATGGTGTCGGGGCTGGCGCGTATGTCTCCGGTGGCGATTATGCTGCTGGGGACCGGAACGCTGGCCGGGATCATCGCCAACTCCGGCTTGAAGGATGTACTGATTAACGGTTTAACGGCCTCCGGTATGCCGTCCTACCTTCTGGCACCTTTTTCCGGGGCGCTGATGTCCATGGCTACAGCATCAACAACGGCAGGAACGGCGGTGGCTTCTGCGGTGTTTAGCTCAACGCTTGTCGATATGGGAATTTCTGCACTCGCCGGGGCGGCAATGATCCATGCCGGGGCGACGGTGCTTGACCATATGCCGCACGGCAGCTTTTTCCATGCCACCGGGGGCAGCGTGAATATGCAGGTTCATGAACGCTTAAAACTGCTTCCCTACGAAACAGCCGTTGGTTTGGCCATCGCTTTTGTTTCAACCCTGATGTTTGGTGTGTTTAATTTAGCGGGTTAATGAGGTTGCCATGAAAATTGTTATTGCCCCCGATTCTTTCAAAGAGAGCCTGAGCGCGATGCAGGTCGCCGAGGCCATTGAGCAAGGTTTTCGCGAGATTTACCCGAACGCAGAGTATATCAAGCTGCCGATGGCCGACGGAGGAGAAGGGACCGTTGAATCGATGGTTGCCGCGACGCACGGGCAAATTATCCCTGTAACGGTGACCGGCCCGCTGGGGCTGCCTGTTGAGGCTTTCTTTGGCATCACGGGCGATAGCGAAACAGCCATCATTGAAATGGCGGCCGCTTCAGGGCTGCATCTGGTGCCGCCCGAAAAACGAAATCCGCTGCTGACCGGCACTTTTGGCACCGGGGAGCTTATTCTGGCGGCGCTGGATCGCGGCGCACGTAAAATCATTATTGGTATCGGTGGCAGCGCAACCAACGACGGCGGGGCCGGCATGATGCAGGCGCTGGGCGTCAGGCTTCGTGATGCACAGGGTAATGAGCTTTGCGCAGGCGGTGCTGCCCTGGCTGAGCTTGCAGAGATTGATGTTAGCCAACTGGATGCCCGCCTGGCACAGTGCGACATTCTGGTGGCCTGTGATGTCGATAATCCGCTGTGCGGTGAGCGCGGTGCGTCAGCGGTCTTTGGGCCGCAGAAAGGCGCTACGCCCGAGCAGGTTATGCAGCTTGATACTGCACTCAGGCATTATGGCGAACAGCTGGAGCACATCAGCGGTAAGGATGTGATTGCCGTAGCAGGTGCCGGGGCGGCAGGGGGCATGGGGGCGTCTTTGTTTGGTTTGCTTCATGCCCGCCTGCAGCCCGGTGTGGAAATTGTCACCGAAGCTTTGCGGCTTGCCGAGGCTGTTCAGGGGGCGGACCTGGTTATCACCGGAGAAGGGCGTATAGACAGCCAGACCATTTATGGCAAAACGCCGATAGGCGTGGCGAGAGTGGCGAAGCGTTTTCAGGTGCCGGTTATCGCGCTGGCTGGCGGTATGACGACTGATTACGGCGTAGTCCATCAGCACGGGCTCGACGCTGTATTTTCGGTGCTTAATCGGGTTCAGACGCTGGCGGAGGCGTTGGAAAAGGCGGGCGAGAATATTTGCGTGACAGCGCGTAACGTTGCCGCAGTATGGAAAATTGGGCGCGGTTAGATCCGCGCACGGCGGTTAGATCCGCGCACGGCGGTTAGTCTTCGTCAAATCCGGCATTGAACAGAGCAATCACGGCCGCCAGGGCTTGCTCTTCTTCCGGGCCTGTGACTTCTATTTCTATGTGGCCTCCTTTGGCGGAGTCCAGCATCAGGAGGGCAATCACGCTGCTGGCTTCAGCTTCGGTGCCCGCTTCGTTTCTCAGCATCACTTCTGCGTCAAAACTTTGTACCAGCTCAAACAGTTTCATCGCCGGGCGCGCGTGCATGCCCAGCTTGTTGGTGATTTCAACGGTCTGCTTTACGCTCATGTTTTACGTTTTTCCAGCGTGCGGTGACGGGACTGGACGTTCTTCCCGCGTGAGCGGAAGTAGTCAGCCAGCTGCTCTGCAATATAAACCGAACGGTGTTTACCGCCGGTACAGCCAATCGCCACGGTCAGGTAGCTACGGTTGTTGGTTTCAAGCATCGGTAACCATAACTCAAGATAGCTGCGGGTCTGATAGATAAAATTGTGTACTTCTGTGTGCCTGTCGAGGAAGGCGGCGACAGGGCGATCGAGGCCGGTCATTGGACGCAGTTTTGGATCCCAGTGCGGGTTAGGAAGAAAACGCACGTCGAACACATAATCGGCGTCAATCGGTATGCCGTGCTTAAAGCCAAAAGACTCGAACACCATGGTGAGTTCGCGTTCACGTTTACCCAACAGACGAGTACGCAGCATCTCCGCCAATTCGTGTACCGACATTTCGGAGGTGTCGATGATCAGGTCCGCGCGGGATTTTAGTGGTTCGAGGAGATCGCTTTCTTCGTCAATCGCACTTTCCAGAGAGAGATTTTTGCTGGAAAGCGGATGAAGGCGGCGCGTGTCACTGTAGCGGCGGATTAGCGTATTACGATCGGCATCAAGGAACAGCAGCTGCGGAGAAAAAGCGTCCGGCAGGCTGTCCATTGCGTGCTCGAAGATTTCCGGCGACTCCGGCATGTTGCGCACGTCTATGCTGACGGCAGCAGAGATTTGCCGATCGGCAAGCGTTTTTGCCAGCTCTGGCAACAGGACAACCGGCAGGTTATCCACGCAATAGAATCCCATATCTTCCAGTGCGCGCAAGGCTACAGACTTCCCTGAACCTGAGCGGCCGCTGACAATCATCAGCACCATGTAATCATTCTCCCGATTTATCTGTCTGAGACATCAAACGCGCCGATTATTCATTTTCGCTGTCGTGATCGACTTCTGTTTCAGTAATTATCTGGTAAAGCTCTTCGTCACTGCCGGCTGAGCGCAGCCTGCGACAAATGGTTTTATCCGCCAGACGCTTGGCCACCAGGGAAAGCGTGTGCAGGTGGGTTTTTGTCTGGTCAGCAGGTACCAGTAACGCAAATAACAGGTCAACCGGTTGATTGTCGATGGCATCAAAAGCGATTGGCGTTTCCAGTTGAATAAAGACGCCGACGGCGCGAAGCGTATCTTCCTCCAGCTTGCCGTGGGGAATAGCGATACCGTTGCCAATGCCGGTACTGCCCATACGCTCACGGGTCAGTACGGCTTCGAAAACGACCTGCGGTGGAAGGCCAAGCTGTTTGGCTGCCAGTTCGCTGATGATTTCCAGCGCACGTTTTTTACTCTGGCAGTGGACGCCACTGCGAGTACATTCCTGGTTAAGGACATTGCTCAGTTGTAGAGCGGAATCGTTGTTCATCATAAGTTCACCTAAGCACTTTTGTGCAAACGGCCCGCGACTTAAGCAGCGGGCCGGCCATATGCACATCGGATGCCCGGATTATCAGTGTTGTTTTAGTTTATCTTTGTGTTTCGTTAACTGTCGGGCCAGTTTATCAATCAGGCCGTCAATCGCCGCATACATGTCCTGGCCTTCGGCACTGGCATGCAGTTCTCCACCGTTCACATGCAGCGTAGCATCCGCTGTATGGGTGACTTTTTCCACCTTTAATACAATATAGACCTGGTTGATTCTTTCGAAGTACTGCTCCAGTTTGGCAAACTTCGAGTTCAGAAATTCACGCAGTGCTTCAGTGATCTCGACGTTTTGTCCCGTAATGTTGAGCTGCATAGTGTCTTCCTTATCGGTAAAGTCACACCAGCTGTTTACGCTGGTTTGACGGTGGAATGGATAAAGACTCTCGGTACTTCGCAACTGTGCGGCGCGCCACCATAATACCTTGATCCGACAGTATTGAGGTTAACTTACTGTCGCTCAGCGGTTTGGCGGGGTTTTCCGCAGCAATTAACTTCTTCACCAGCGCCCGAATTGCCGTGGAGGAGGCTTCACCACCGCCTTCGGTATTGACGTGGCTGGAGAAGAAATATTTCAATTCAAAGATGCCGCGTGGGCTATGCAAATATTTCTGAGTGGTCACCCTCGAAATAGTCGACTCGTGCATGTCCACTGCCTGAGCAATATCGGCCAGCACCATCGGTTTCATATGCTCTTCACCGTGCTCAAAGAAGGCCTGCTGCTGTTCGACAATGCATCGGCTCACGCGCAATAACGTATCATTGCGACTTTCCAGGCTTTTAATCAACCATTTCGCTTCCTGCAGGTTGCTGCGGATGAACTGCGAGTCGCTGTCATTGCGCGTGTTGCCGCTCATGGCTGCGTATTGCTGATTGATTTTGAGGCGCGGGATGCTGTCTGCGTTAAGCTCTACAACCCAGCGCGTCAGGTGCTTACGCACCAGTACATCAGGAATAACGTACTCAGGCTCACCCGTTTGGATCGACTGGCCGGGGCGAGGATCGAGGGATTGAATCAGGCACATGGCCTCTTTAAGCGCGTCCTCTTTGATACGCGTGACCCGCATCAACGTCCGGAAGTCGTGATTTGCCAGCAGATCTAAATGATCGCTAACAATAAGCCGGGCTTCCGCCAGCCATGGGGTCTCTTTGGCGTACTGAGAAAGCTGAATTAACAGGCAATCGCGTAAGTCTCGCGCTGCGACGCCGACGGGATCAAAACGTTGGATGCGTTTGAGGACGGCTTCCACTTCGTCAAGGCTTACATCGTCGTGGCCCAGACTTTCCAGAATGTCTTCCAGCGGCACGGTGAGATACCCGGTTTCATCCACTGCATCGACAATAGACGTCGCGATAGCGGCGTCCGTATCGGAAAATGGCGTCAAATCGACCTGCCACATCAGGTAGTCCTGCAGGGACTGGGTGGTCTCGCCCTGGTAGACAGGCAGCTCGTCGTCCAGATAGTCAGTTCCCGTACCTGAAGGCGTTCCAGCGGTGTAAATTTCATCCCAACTGGCATCCAGCGGCAGCTCATCGGGCATCTCTTTCTGCTCGAGGGCTTCACGGGTGTCCATTGCTTCGCTCTCAGGCACTTCCTGAGTATCGATCTCATCATGCAGGTCGGTTTGCTCAAGCAATGGATTACTGTCCAGTGCCTGCTGGAGTTCTTGCTGAAGCTCTAACGTTGAGAGCTGAAGCAGACGGATGGCCTGCTGCAGCTGGGGCGTCATAGCAAGTTGTTGGCTAAGCCGTAATTGCAAACCTTGCTTCATGTTCAGAGCAAACGTCCTCAAATAAGTCGTGTAATACTTCCCACCCTATCAGAGTCTGAACTCTTCGCCCAGATAGACTCGCTTAACTTGCTCGTCTTCAAGGATTTCTTCCGGTGTACCGTGGGCAATCAGATGCCCCTGACTAACGATGTAGGCGCGTTCGCAGACGGCCAGCGTTTCGCGGACGTTATGGTCTGTAATCAATACGCCGAGGCCGCTGTCACGCAGGTGCTCGATAATGCGTTTGATATCAATAACGGAAATAGGATCAACCCCGGCAAAGGGTTCATCCAGCAAAATGAACTTCGGGTTTGCCGCAAGCGCACGAGCAATTTCTACGCGGCGGCGTTCACCGCCGGACAGTGACTGCCCGAGGTTATTACGCAGGTGCGAGATATGGAACTCTTCCATCAGCTCGTTAGCGCGATCGTCACGCTGCTCTGACGTCAGATCATCGCGAATCTGCAGCACCGCCATCAGGTTATCAAACACGCTCAGGCGGCGGAAAATGGACGCTTCCTGCGGCAAATAGCCGATGCCGCGACGCGCACGAGCGTGCAGCGGCAGCAGACTGATGTCTTCTTCATCAATAATGATGTTACCTGCATCGCGGGGCACGATCCCCACTACCATATAAAACGTCGTGGTTTTACCGGCGCCGTTTGGCCCGAGCAGCCCAACGATCTCACCTGATTTAACGGTCAGGCTGACGTCTTCGACTACGCGGCGGCCTTTGTAGGCTTTGGCCAGGTTTTTCGCAATTAAAGTTGCCATAACGAATCAGTTACTCTTTTTCGGTGCCGGTTGCTGGCCGTTTTTGTTTTGCAGCTGAGACGGCACCAGCACGGTGGTCACGCGTTTGCCTTTCTCGCTAAACGCCTGCATTTTTTGCTCTTTCACCAGGTAGGTGATCTTGTCGCCGGTGATGTTGCTGTCCAGCTGTTCAAGGTAAGCGTTGCCGGTCAGTACAACGAAATCTTTCGCCAATTCATAATGCATGGTGGACGCGTGGCCTTTTACCGGCTTACCGTTGTCCTGCATTTGATAGAAAGTAGCTGGGTTACCGTAGCCATCAATCACCTCTTTGCCTTGTTCACCGCCTGGGCGGGTCACAACGACTTTATCGGCGTTGATTTTGATCGTGCCCTGAGTCACAACGACATTGCCGGTAAAGGTAACGACGTTGCCCTGCATATCGAGAGACTGTTGGTCGGATTCGATATGAATAGGTTGGTCGGTGTCACCGGTCAGTGCCCAGGCTGACAGCGGTACGGCAAAAAGCGAACCAAGCAGAACAAGTTTAAGGCTGAGTTTGTTTATTCTGGATTTCATATGAGGTTTTAACCTTTTCAATCAGCTGTGCAGTTTGGCTGCGTAAGTTGCCACGCATTTTCAGGCCACTGGAGTTAAATGTGGTGCCGTACAAAGTCACCAGGTCGTCAGAAGCGACATCCTGAGTAATTAAATTCACCTGCGCATTGTCCGTCGTGATTCTGCGTAACTGAGAGTCAGGTGTTAACGCTGTGACGACGACGTTGCCATACAAATAAAGCATTTTGTCATCGGTAAGTTTGGCGCGATCCGCCTGAATTTCCCAGGTGGCGATTTTATTTTCATCGTACTGGGTCATGACAGGCTTGGTGAACCATGAAATACCCGTATCCGAGAAGTATTCAACGTGTTGAGCAATAAGCTTATAGTTCAGCGCGCCCTGTGGGTTGTATACGACTGTCGTGGAAAATTCGCTTTGATAAGTTGGCGTATCGCTGTTAACGGTTACGCCGGACTCGTCCTTCTCCGTCAGATTCAGGCCGATAAGCACTAATGCCGCAATGGCAAGCAGGAAAATAATCCAACGTCTGGTCTTGCTCATATGGATTGCCCTTTTGCCTCATCAAGCTTGCCTTGCGCCATCAACAGGAGATCGCAGATTTCCCGCACTGCGCCTCGCCCGCCGCTGATTCTGGTCACGTAATCCGCTTTTGGCGTCAATAATGGGTGGGCGTCTGCAACGGCAACGCTTAAACCGACCCGTTCCATGACTGGCCAGTCGATCAGGTCATCGCCAATGTAGGCAACCCGATCGGGAGAAAGCGCAACCTTTGACAACAGATCGTGGAACGCCACAACTTTATCGGATTGCCCTTGATAAAGGTGGGTAATGCCCAACGTTTCGCAGCGATCTTCCAGCAGTTTTGCTTTCCTGCCTGTAATAATAGCGACTTCAATTCCGGAGGTCAGGGCGCAGCGAATGCCATAGCCATCGCGTACGTTAAAGGCTTTCAGCTCTTCACCGCTGTTGCCCATGTAAATAAGGCCGTCAGACATTACGCCGTCAACGTCCAGAATCAGCAGGCGAATCTCTTTCGCTTTCGCTATGACCTGCGCGCTTACCGGCCCGTAGCAGGTATTAAGCAGCGCATCATGGTTACTCATTAAGGCTAATCCTTTTTTAAACTACGCCCGCGCGTAGCATGTCATGCATATGTACCACACCCAGCAACTGGTCGCCATCCGCCACCATAACCGAAGTAATATGGCGTGACTGCATCAGGTTTAATGCGTCCACAGCTAATGTGCCAGGGCGTACGCGAATGCCTCCCGTTGTCATGACATCCGCAATACGTAAGGTATGTAAATCAACACCCATATCGAACACGCGACGTAAATCGCCATCGGTAAAGATGCCCTCTATTTTCATCAGGTCATTGCAGATGACCGTCATCCCCATATTTTTACGGGTAATCTCCAACAGCGCATCCCGCAAAGAGGCTTCTTTGCTTACGTGCGGGATATCATCACCCGTGTGCATGATATCGTTCACGCGGAGTAATAGCTTACGCCCCAGCGCGCCGCCAGGATGAGACAGAGCAAAATCTTCAGCGGTAAAACCACGAGCCTTCAGTAACGCCACGGCCAGCGCATCGCCCATAACCAGCGTCGCCGTTGTGCTGGAGGTTGGCGCGAGGCCGAGAGGGCAAGCTTCCTGAGGCACTTTGATGCACAGATGAATATCCGCTGCACGGCCCATTGAGCTTTCCGGGCGGGCGGTCATGCAAATCAAAGGCACCTGAAGGCGCTTTAATACCGGGATGAGCGCCAAAATTTCGTTCGACTCGCCGGAATTAGAAATCGCCAGGACGATATCCTGTGCCGTGACCATGCCTAAATCACCGTGGCTGGCTTCTCCTGGGTGCACAAAAAAGGCTGGCGTGCCGGTACTGGCAAAGGTTGCCGCGATTTTTTTCCCAATATGACCCGATTTTCCCATCCCCATGACAACAACTTTACCGGGACAATAGAATATCTTCTCACAGGCCAGCGAGAAATCGTCGTTGATGTACTGGTCGAGTTGAGCCAGGCCTTCACGTTCAATATTGAGCACGTCTTTGCCCGCTTGTTGAAAGTCAAAACCCGGCGCTAAATCTATATGAGACATAATTCCCGTTTCCGCTTTATTCGACGACAGGTGGCGCAACGAACCACAGCACCACAATCCATATGATGAATCCACATGTTAACAGAGCGCCCGCGAGCTTGCCGATTTGGCGAGGTTTGCGCCAGCAGAGCAGGGCAAAAACAGCACTTACCGCTAACATCAACCAATAATCCCGGGCAAAAGCTAACGGGTTGAGGTGGCCCGGTGCCACCAACGCAGGAATGCCAAGCACAAACACAACGTTAAAAATGTTCGAACCGATGATATTACCAATCGCAATGTCATCTTCGCCCTTGCGCGCGCCGGCTATGGCGGTCGCTAATTCCGGCAGACTGGTACCAATCGCAATGATCGTCAAACCGATAACCAGTTCGCTTACGCCAAAATAATGGGCAAGCACCGAGGCATTATCGATGACCATCCGCGTTGCCATCGGCATAATAACCAACGCCACTCCCAGCCATAAAAATGCGACGGACAGACTGCCTTCTTGAGGGAGTTCGGCCTGCTGCTCCCGCGTCAGACTATCGATCCCCTGCCGTTCCGCAAGGCGGCCTATTCTAATGATAAAGAGTAGATATAACACTGCGATTGTCAGCAGCATGACGCCCTCGGCCTGCGTCAGTTCACCGTCATAGAGAAACAGACCTGCGGCGGCACTCACCGCCAACATTAGAGGCAATTCACGACGTAGAATATCGGAATTAACGGTAAATGGGTGCAGCAGCGCGGCGAGCCCCAGGATCAGCATAATGTTAGTGATATTTGAGCCGATAGCTGTCCCTACGGCCAAATCCAACTGGCCGTGCAGCGCTGACGTACTGGCGATGATAATTTCAGGCAGTGAAGTGCCAATGCTGACCACAGTCATGCCGATAATCAGCGGCGGGATCCCGATGCTGCGACAAAGTATCGCTGCGGCGAAAACTAAACGGTCGGCACCATAGACCACCAGGAGTAAACCAATAATTAATAGCGCCGTAGCTAACAGCATGAAAAATCCTTTATTAGGGTATAATCGCCGATCCTGAGGGGCTGAAGGGTCGGGCAAAACGAAGTGCAGCCTGAGCCTGGCGATAAGTCTTAATTCTGACTTTATGCGGCGAAAAAGTAAAACAAATGCCAGCTTTCGCTAACCTGCGCAGGTAATATTCTGTAAAAATGTTGGGTTTTAGCATCCCTTTGAGGCCATGCTTGCCGGCAAACATAAAAAAGGAAGGGCGATGAGTCAGACAGAAGCCAATCTGGTTGAGATCCGTGGGATGAGTTTCTCTCGCGGCGAGCGCCAGATCTTCGAGAATATTTCGCTGACGGTACCACGCGGCAAGGTGACGGCGATCATGGGGCCATCGGGGATCGGTAAAACTACGCTGTTGAAGCTTATTGGTGGGCAGATCCAGCCGGACAGCGGCGAGATCCTTTTTGATGGTGAGAACGTACCGTCGATGTCGCGCTCACGGCTTTTTACCGTGCGTAAACGCATGAGTATGCTGTTCCAATCCGGCGCCTTATTTACCGATCTTAATGTGTTTGAAAACGTGGCTTATCCACTGCGTGAACATCTTCAGTTACCAGAACCGCTATTGCACAGCACGGTGATGATGAAACTGGAAGCCGTGGGGCTTCGCGGGGCGGCCAATCTTATGCCTTCTGAATTATCTGGCGGGATGGCGCGCCGCGCGGCGTTGGCCCGTGCTATAGCGCTTGAGCCAGACTTGATTATGTTTGATGAACCTTTCGTCGGACAGGATCCCATTACCATGGGCGTGCTGGTTAAGCTTATTTCAGAACTTAACAGCGCTCTTGGCGTCACCTGCATTGTGGTATCACACGATGTACCAGAAGTATTAAGCATCGCGGATTACGCTTATATTGCTGCCGATCAGCACATTGTTGCTCAAGGTAGCCCGGCGGAATTGCGTGAAAACCACGATCCACGCGTTAGACAGTTCCTTGATGGGATCGCGGATGGCCCGGTGCCATTCCGTTATCCAGCCGGGGATTATCAACAAGATTTATTACCTGGAACGAGGAGCTAAACTGCTCATGCTGCTAAATGCACTGGCATCTCTCGGGCGACGCGGGATAAAAACCTGCGCTTCGTTTGGACGTGCCGGACTGATGTTATTCAACGCGCTGGTAGGGAAACCGGAGTTTCGCAAGCATGCGCCGTTGCTGGTTCGTCAGCTTTATAATGTCGGCGTACTGTCGATGTTGATCATTATGGTTTCCGGCCTGTTCATCGGGATGGTGCTTGGCTTACAGGGCTATCTTGTGCTGACGACTTACAGCGCTGAGTCGAGTCTAGGCATGCTGGTGGCGCTTTCACTGCTCCGTGAACTTGGCCCGGTTGTTGCCGCGCTACTGTTTGCCGGGCGTGCGGGTTCTGCTTTAACCGCTGAAATTGGCCTGATGCGTGCGACGGAACAGCTGTCCAGCATGGAGATGATGGCTGTCGATCCGCTGCGCCGCGTCGTTTCACCGCGATTTTGGGCTGGGGTTATCTCGCTGCCCCTTCTGACGCTTATCTTCGTTGCCGTGGGCGTTTGGGGTGGTGCTCTGGTGGGCGTGAACTGGAAAGGCATTGATGCCGGTTTCTTCTGGTCAGCAATGCAAAATGCAGTCTCATGGCGGCTGGATTTGGTTAACTGCGTGATTAAAAGCGTAGTCTTCGCCATTACCGTAACGTGGATTGCGTTATTCAACGGGTACGATGCTATTCCGACTTCTGCCGGGATTAGCCGGGCAACCACGCGCACCGTTGTGCACGCTTCTCTGGCCGTTTTGGGCCTCGATTTTGTGCTGACAGCACTGATGTTTGGGAATTGAGTTCATGCAAACAAAGAAATTTGAAGTTTGGGTTGGTGCTTTTCTGCTGGTCGCGCTGGTCGCTATTATTTTTCTCTGTCTGAAAGTGGCGAATGTTACCTCTCTGCGTAGCGAACCGACTTATCGTGTATATGCCACCTTCGACAACATCGGTGGCCTGAAAATGAGTTCGCCGGTTCGTCTTGGTGGTGTTGTTATTGGTCGAGTTGATGGTATCGCTCTTGACCCGAAAACCTATTTGCCTCGCGTAACGCTGGACATTGAACAGCGCTACAACCAGATTCCGGATACCAGCTCTCTGGCGATTCGCACGTCTGGCCTGTTGGGTGAGCAATATATTGCTCTTAACCTCGGCTTTGACGACCCGGAACTGGGGTCATCTATGCTGAAAGATGGCAGCACCATTCAGGATACGAAATCTGCTTTGGTTCTTGAGGATCTGATAGGTCAGTTCCTTTACAAGAGCGGCAACGGCGACAATAAGAATTCTGGCGATGCTGAAGCGCATTCCGCAGGCCATACTGATGCTGCACCGCAGTCAGGTACTACGAATTAATTTAAGAGGAACAAGTGATGTTTAAGCGTCTTATGATGGTAGCTATGCTGGCTATCGCCCCATTTGCGATGGCGGCAGACCAGACCAACCCTTACAAATTAATGAATGAGGCGGCGCAGAAGACCTTTGATCGCCTGAAAAACGAGCAGCCTCAAATTCGACAGAATCCGAATTATCTGCGGGATATCGTTGGCCAGGAACTGCTGCCTTATGTTCAGGTAAAATACGCGGGGGCGCTGGTGTTAGGGCGTTACTACAAAGATGCCACGCCTGCGCAGCGTGACGCTTACTTCAAGGCTTTTGAAGAGTACCTGAAGCAGGCCTATGGTCAGGCGCTGGCGCTGTATCACGGTCAGACTTATCAAATCGCCCCGGAGCAACCTCTTGGTAATGCTGATATTGTGGCGATCCGTGTGACGATAATCGATCCAAATGGGCGTCCACCAGTGCGTCTTGATTTCCAATGGCGTAAAAATAGCCAAACCGGGAACTGGCAGGCATACGATATGATTGCCGAAGGGATCAGCATGATCACCACCAAACAAAACGAGTGGAGCGACCTGCTCCGTACGAAAGGTATCGATGGTTTGACCGCGCAGCTGCAGTCGATTTCGAAACAGCCAATTACCCTGGACAGTAAAAAGTAATGGCGGAAGAACTAAGCTGGAAGCAGGACGGTGCAACGCTGCATTTCTTCGGAGAGCTGGATGGCGTCACCGTTAATTCGCTTTGGCAGCAGCGTGAGAAAATGGTCACGGGTATCAATCTCTTTGAGCTAAGTGGCTTAACTCGCGTTGATACCGCCGGGCTGGCGTTGCTTATTCACCTGACAGCCATCGTGGCTCGCCAGGGGAACAAGATTGAGCTTAGGGGCGCTACTGATAATTTGCGCACACTGGCTCAACTCTACAATCTGCCAGAGGCGCTATTGCCACATCTGGCAGGCTAATGATTTCAGCACGTTACTTTCAAAGCCCTCGAACTGCTAAGTTCTGGGGCTTTTTGCTTATTTAAGCGGACGCCACTTTCCTCTAAGATGTGTGGCTTATTTCATCATTTATTAATCGACGAATAGATACCCCATGGAAAATCATGAAATTCAGACAGTGCTGATGAACGCACTGCCCCTCCAGGAAGTCCACGTCTCAGGCGATGGCAGCCACTTTCAGGTTATAGCGGTGGGTGAGTTATTCGCCGAGTTAAGTCGCGTCAAAAAACAGCAAACCGTGTATGCCCCGCTGATGGAATTTATCGCGGATAATCGCATGCATGCTGTGTCTATTAAGACCTATACGCCAGAAGAGTGGGCGCGCGATCGCAAACTGAATGGTTTTTGAATCATCGGCTCAGGCTGGTGATAACGTTTTGAATTTAAAAGAGAGCAGTTTCAATGGATAAATTTCGTGTGCAGGGGCCTACCCGCCTGAGTGGAGAAGTCACAATCTCAGGGGCTAAAAACGCCGCGCTGCCAATCCTCTTCGCCGCGCTTCTGGCGGAAGAGCCGGTAGAGATTCAGAACGTTCCAAAACTGAAAGACATTGATACCACGATGAAGCTGCTGAGCCAGCTGGGTACCAAAGTTGAGCGCAACGGTTCCGTCTACATTGACGCCAGCGGCGTAAATATTTTCTGTGCGCCATATGACCTGGTGAAAACCATGCGAGCCTCTATTTGGGCGCTAGGGCCACTGGTTGCTCGCTTTGGCCAAGGGCAGGTTTCTCTGCCTGGTGGTTGTGCCATTGGCGCTCGTCCGGTGGATTTGCACATTACTGGTCTGGAGCAGTTGGGCGCGGAGATTAAGCTCGAAGAAGGCTACGTTAAGGCGTCGGTAAATGGCCGCCTTAAAGGTGCTCATATCGTGATGGATAAGGTCAGCGTGGGTGCAACCGTGACCATCATGAGTGCGGCCACGCTTGCGGAAGGCAAAACGATCATTGAAAACGCTGCCCGTGAACCGGAGATCGTCGACACTGCGAACTTCCTTAACACCCTGGGCGCGAAGATCAGCGGTGCGGGCACCGATCGTATTACTATCGAAGGCGTTGCTCGTTTGGGCGGGGGCGTTTACCGCGTGCTGCCTGACCGTATTGAAACCGGGACGTTCCTGGTGGCTGCGGCAATCTCTGGCGGTAAAATTCTTTGCCGTAACGCGCAGCCGGATACTCTGGATGCTGTTCTGGCGAAGCTGCGTGAAGCTGGCGCGGAAGTTGAAACGGGTAAAGACTGGATCAGTCTTGATATGCATGGCCAACGTCCAAAAGGCGTAACGGTGCGTACTGCTCCACACCCAGGTTTCCCTACCGATATGCAGGCGCAATTCACCCTGCTGAACCTGGTGGCGGAAGGGACGGGCGTTATCACCGAAACTATCTTCGAAAACCGCTTTATGCATGTGCCTGAATTAATCCGTATGGGCGCGCATGCTGAGATCGAAAGCAATACAGTTATCTGCCACGGTGTCGAAAAGCTTTCCGGTGCTCAGGTAATGGCAACCGATCTTCGTGCGTCTGCAAGTCTGGTTCTGGCGGGCTGCATCGCAGAAGGGACAACGATAGTGGATCGTATTTACCACATTGATCGCGGCTATGAGCGTATTGAAGATAAGCTTCAGGCGCTGGGGGCTAAGATCGAGCGCGTCAAGGGAAGCGAGTAAACATCCTCCCTTAAAGACGGATAGCCGGGGCATGCCCCGGCTTTTTTATAGCTGTCGGATCTTCCGTGTTCGGTCGATAAACTCACGTGTCACCGGGTCGTGGTAGCGTGAAGGCCAGATAACCTGTGGTGCAACACCTAAAGCCTTAGCGATAATAAACTCCCCTTTGGGCCAGGGGCGAGACAGCGCATTGGCGAGCGTTGATGAGCTTAAACCTGACTGGCGTGATAAGGCGGCGAGCGACGTTTTCTTTTTTCGCAGTCCGGCAATAATGTCCGCCGGATGCCAGTCCACAAATTGATTTTCCATAATCTCTCCCTGTGATCTTACTAATCCTGCTCTGAGATGAGCGATGGCACAGGAAATTTATAACATAAAAATTTCCAAATGATTCCAGTAAGTGCAAGGAATAATAGATTCTGTGTTTTCATCCGCAAATATTATGAAAGCTAGTGAGAATGAAATATTCAGGAAAGAGGGAAGGGTTGAGGATCTGTTTTACTGGAAACTTTAGCGCGCCAACTGGCGCGCTAAAGTTGATGTTAGTGGTCGCGTTGAACGGACATGTGTGCCAAAGAAATTAGCGCTTCACGGTAAGGAGTATCAGGCAGCACTGAAAGGGCATCGATTGCTTTATCTGCCTCTTCTTCGGCGCGTTGACGAGTCCATTCCAGAGAACCGCAATCCGACATAGCTCTCAGTACGGGATCCAGTAAATGACGGCCATTTCCCTGTTCGATCGCTTCACGAATCATCTGAGCCTGCTCTGGTGAGCCGTTGCGCATGGCGTGTAACAGCGGCAGCGTCGGTTTGCCTTCGTTCAGATCATCGCCGACATTTTTACCCAGCGTTTGCCCATCTGAGCTGTAATCCAGCAGGTCATCAATGAGTTGAAACGCAGTACCCAGGTACCGCCCATAATCCTGCAGCGCTTTTTCCTGAATCTCCGTTGCGCCTGCCAGAATCCCCGAGCATTGAGCCGCAGCTTCAAACAGGCGGGCCGTTTTGCTGTAAATGACCCGCATATAGCTTTCTTCAGTAATGTCTGGGTCATTACAGTTCATCAGCTGTAGCACTTCGCCCTCAGCGATAACGTTTACGGCCTCTGACATCACCTCCAGCACTTTCAGCGAACCGAGGCTGGTCATCATCTGGAATGCTCGCGTATAGATGAAATCACCGACCAAAACGCTCGCAGCGTTGCCGAAAGCGGCATTGGCTGTGGCTTTACCCCGACGCATATCTGATTCGTCCACGACGTCATCATGAAGTAGCGTGGCGGTATGTATAAATTCGATCAGCGCTGCAATTCTGACATGTGCTTGCCCTTCGTAAGCAAGCGCCCGCGCGGCAAGTACGGCAATCATTGGGCGGATGCGTTTACCGCCACCGCTGACGATGTAGTAGCCCAACTGGTTGATCAGTTGAACATCGGAATTCAATTGCTCAAGGATTGTCGCATTGACACCCGCCATATCTTGCGCGGTTAACTCATTAATTTTTTCTAAATTCATCGCAAAAGTCTGGCTTTCGTCCTGTTTATTCCATATCCATATGGCATAACGAGAGGGTTGAGGTTCGATACTGTAGTACAGATTGTACTGAAAAAACGAGGCAGATAAACGGTGTGTGTGCTGTTGCGTTTTTTTTCTACGGTAATTGACGATCGGGCTTGTCAAACCCTCACGATTTGCGTAATATTCGCGCCCTATTGTGAATATTTATAGCGCTACCTGAAACCTATATAAGGTAAGCGCGGAAAGCGGAGTTTTATATGTACGCGGTTTTCCAAAGTGGTGGTAAACAACACCGAGTAAGCGAAGGTCAGACCGTTCGCCTGGAAAAGCTGGACATCGCAACTGGCGAAACTGTTGAGTTCGCTGAAGTTCTGATGATCGCAAACGGTGAAGAAGTCAAAATCGGCGTTCCTTTCGTCGATGGTGGCGTTATTAAAGCTGAAGTCGTTGCTCACGGTCGTGGCGAGAAAGTTAAAATCGTTAAGTTCCGTCGCCGTAAACACTATCGTAAGCAAGCGGGCCACCGTCAGTGGTTCACTGATGTGAAAATCACTGGCATCAGCGCCTAAGACCTGAGGAGTAGATTAAATGGCACATAAAAAGGCTGGCGGCTCAACTCGTAACGGTCGCGATTCAGAAGCAAAACGCCTGGGTGTAAAACGCTTTGGTGGTGAAACTGTACTGGCTGGTAGCATCATCGTTCGTCAACGTGGTACCAAATTCCACGCTGGCAACAATGTAGGTTGCGGTCGTGACCACACCCTGTTTGCTAAAGCAGACGGTAAAGTGAAATTCGAAGTTAAAGGTCCGAACAATCGTAAATACATCAGCATCGTTGCTGAGTAAGTTTTTCGGTCCGGTAACGGATGAAAGCCCCGCAACGTGTTGCGGGGCTTTTTACATTGTACGCCTTGTAAATTAAGACAGGGAATGGGCATGGGGCAGCAGGCGGGAATCGGTATTCTTTTAGCGTTAACCACGGCGATGTGCTGGGGGGCGTTACCCATAGCGATGAAGCAGGTGCTTCCGGTGATGGCGCCACCGACCGTGGTATTTTATCGATTTCTGATGGCCAGTATTGGCCTGGGTATTTTCCTTGCGATTCGGGGGAAATTACCGCCGCTCAGGATGTTCCGTAAGCCGCGGTGGCTAGTGTTGTTAGCGATCGCCACTGGGGGATTATTTGGCAACTTTCTGCTCTTTAGTTCTTCTCTGCAGTATTTAAGTCCTACTGCGTCTCAGGTTATTGGCCAGCTTTCTCCTGTCGGGATGATGGTGGCGAGCGTAGTAGTGCTAAAAGAGAGAATGCGTGGCACGCAGATTATTGGTGCCATGATGCTCTTGTGTGGTCTGGTGATGTTCTTCAACACCAGTCTTGTAGAGATTTTTACCCGCCTGACGGATTACACCCTTGGTGTTATCTTCGGCGTGCTGGCGGCAACGGTTTGGGTCAGTTATGGTGTGGCACAGAAGGTGTTATTACGCCGGTTAGCCTCACAGCAGATCCTCTTTTTGTTGTACACTTTATGTACTATTGCACTTTTGCCGCTGGCAAAACCTGGTGTGATTTTCCAGCTCAGTAGCTGGCAACTGGCATGTCTGGTTTTCTGCGGTCTGAATACGCTGGTAGGCTATGGCGCGCTCGCTGAGGCGATGGCGCGCTGGCAGGCCTCCCAGGTTAGCGCCATCATTACGCTAACCCCGTTATTTACGTTGCTGTTCTCAGACCTGCTGTCTCAGGCCTGGCCCGAGTATTTCGCCATACCGATGCTTAACCTTGTGGGTTATATCGGGGCTCTCGTGGTTGTGGCTGGTGCGATGTATTCCGCGATTGGCCACCGCCTTTGGGGGCGCTGGCATAAAACCGAAACGGTCACGCCGGTGCAGCGTTCGGGCGAATGATTTACGGAGAAGTAAGATGAAGTTTGTTGATGAAGCAACGATCCTGGTCGTAGCAGGTGATGGCGGTAACGGCTGCGTTAGCTTCCGTCGTGAAAAATATATCCCGAGAGGCGGCCCGGACGGTGGTGATGGTGGTGACGGTGGTGACGTATGGCTTGAAGCCGACGAGAACCTGAATACGCTTATCGATTATCGTTTTGAAAAGGCCTTCCGCGCAGAGCGTGGCCAGAACGGCCAAAGCCGCGATTGTACCGGTAAACGTGGGCATGACGTCACTGTAAAGGTACCAGTGGGTACCCGAGTGATCGATCAGGGCACCGGTGAAACCATGGGCGATATGACGCAGCATGGTCAAAAGCTGATGGTTGCCAAAGGCGGCTGGCACGGTCTGGGTAATACCCGTTTTAAATCCTCCGTAAACCGTACCCCACGTCAGAAAACGATGGGGACTCCGGGTGAAAAACGCGATCTGCAGCTAGAGCTGATGCTGCTGGCCGATGTCGGTATGTTGGGTATGCCAAATGCGGGTAAATCTACCTTTATCCGCGCGGTATCTGCAGCGAAGCCAAAAGTGGCTGATTATCCGTTTACTACGCTAGTGCCAAGCCTGGGCGTTGTTCGTATGGACAATGAAAAGAGCTTCGTTGTCGCGGATATCCCGGGGCTTATCGAGGGCGCCGCTGACGGCGCTGGTTTGGGCATTCGCTTCCTTAAGCACCTTGAGCGCTGCCGCGTATTGCTGCATCTCATTGACATTGAACCTATCGATGGCTCTGACCCGGTTGAAAACGCCCGCATCATCGTTGGCGAACTGGAGAAATACAGCGAAAGCCTGGCGTCAAAACCTCGCTGGCTCGTGTTTAACAAAATCGACCTGATGGATAAAGCGCAGGCCGAAGAAAAAGCGAAAGCCATTGCCGAAGCGCTTGGTTGGGAAGATAAATACTACCTGATCTCCGCTGCCAGTCAGATGGGCGTGAAAGATCTCTGCTGGGATGTGATGACCTTTATCATCGAGAACCCGATTACGGCGGCTGAGGTCGCTAAGCAGCCAGAGAAAGTCGAGTTTATGTGGGATGATTACCATCGCCAGCAGCTCGATGAAATGGAAGCTGAAGCAGAAGAAGACTGGGATGACGACTGGGATGATGAAGACGACGAAGGCGTCGAAATTATCTACCAGAAGTAAGTTTCAACGAAGAAGGCCGGTGCTCCCGGCCTTTTTTATTGGATGCTGTTCGGAAGCCAGCAGTCAGCCTGCAAGCCGCCTTCCACACGATTGCCCAACGCCAGGCGGCCATGGTGAAGCTGAATAATCCGCTGCACAATGTTCAGACCCAGTCCGCTACCGCCATAGCGCTGATCCATACGCCTGAAGGGTTCCGTGATTTGTTGAAGATATTCGTCTTTAATGCCCGGGCCGCTGTCGGCCACGCTCAAGAGCGTTCCACCCTCTTTTTCCGTCAATGCTATATGAATTTCGCCTTTTTCCGTGCTATAGCGGGAGGCATTTTCCAGCAGGTTACGCAACATTAAACGCAGCAGCACGGCATCACCTTGCACGGTCAGAGCGGATGCTGCAGGCCAGATTAGCTTTTGCGAGCGCTGTGCCGCCAACTCTTCCATTTCCATTTTAAGCGGCGCAATGATGTCGTCACTCCAGACCAGCGTATTGTAATGCCCGCTGGCCAGAGCTTGCCCGGCGCGCGAAAGCATCAGGAGCTGTTCAATGGTATGCATAAGCTGATCTATACGTGTTAGCAGCATCGGGGCCTGCGCTACCCCATTTTTTACCATCAATTCCAGATGTAACCTGAGACCAGCAAGCGGTGTTCTCAGTTCATGGGCCGCATCGGCAGTGAATAAGCGCTCCTGTTGAATCGTATGATCCAGCCGGCCAAGCAGCTGGTTGAGGGAATTGGTTACGGCCACCATTTCGTCCATGTCGGAAAACATAGGCAGGGGAGTGAGGTTGTCGGCTGAGCGGTTAGCCAGGCTTGAACGCAGCTGATTCAGCGGGCGGGTTATCCAGGTAATTGCCCAGAAAGAGAAAAACAGCGTAAAGGCAACCATGACCAGAGAAGGCACCAACAGGGAAGCAATCGCTTCACGAATCTCTTTTTCGACCTGCTGGTTTCGGGCTTTTGCGGAGAGCGTTTCACTCACCAAAAAACCAATCTGCTCACGGCTTTCATGCCACAGCCAGACAACGCTAATCAACTGGAAGAAAAGAAGAATAAGCGCCAGCAGGATCATCAGGCGCCGGCGCATGCTGTTCATGAGCGGCTTTCCAGCCGGTAGCCAACGCCGCGCACGGTTTTGATTCTGTCTTTGCCTAATTTTCGGCGTAGGTTGTGAATGTGTACTTCAAGGGTGTTGGAGCCGGGATCGTCCTGCCAGCTGTAAATATCCTGCTGTAGCGTTTCACGGTGGACCGTCTGGCCGATTCGCATCATCAGGCGTGTCAGAAGAGCGAACTCTTTGGGCGTAATTTCTACAGCCTGATTGGCGAGTAGCACCTGCTGAGTCTGCAAATTGAGGGTTAAATCGTCTTCCTGAAGCAGATTGTCGCTGTGTCCCTGGTAGCGACGGATCAGCGCTCTCGCACGCGCCTGCAGTTCTGCAAGCGCAAAAGGCTTAACCAGATAATCATCCGCGCCGGAGTCCAGACCATTTACTCTGTCTTCAAGCGCGTCACGAGCCGTCAGGATTAGCACCGGGTTTTTTACCCCACGCCGACGCCATTGACTCAACAGCGTGGCACCGTCTTTGTCCGGGAGCCCCAGGTCGAGAATGATCAGGCTGTATTCACCGCTTTGCAGCAAGGCATCAGCCTCCGCAGCCGTCGCGGCGCAGTCCAGCGCGTAGCCTTCCCCTCCTAACGCCAGCGCAAGACCTTCCTGTAACAGTAAATCGTCTTCAACAATAAGCAGTTTCATAACTAGTTATTCTGGTAAATGTCTTTGTAAAGCCGGCTTTCGAAGCGCACTAACGGGATGCGGCGATTACGCTGGTCCGCTGGTTCAACGGCATAACCAGAGAGATACTGCACAAAGGCCATGCGCTGCCCGCTTGCCGTGGTGATGAAGCCAGCCAGATTATAAACACCCTGCAATGAACCCGTTTTCGCCGACACTTTCCCATCCACGCCAGCCTGATGTAGGCCGGCACGATACTGCAGAGAGCCATCGTAGCCCGCGAGCGGCAGCATGGAGATAAAGTTTAGCTGATTATCGTTCTGCGCGATGTATTGCAGCACCTGCATCATTGTGGCCGGTGAAATCAGGTTATGACGCGAAAGGCCTGAACCATCGACGACAATACTGTTCCCCAAATCTACGCCCGCTTTTTGGCGCAATATCTGGCGTACAGCATCAGCACCTGCCCGCCAGGTGCCAGGAACACCCAGCCGGTTATGTCCGATGGTCCTGAATACGGTATCGGCAATCATGTTGTCGGATTTCTTGAGCATGATTTTAAGCAGGTCATGCAACGGGGCTGACTGTTTGCTGGCTATCACCGTGCCCGGTTCGTTGGTTTGAGTCTGGCGCAGCAGTGTTCCGCTATAGCTGATCCCTGCCTGCTTCAGTTCATCTTTAATGATGGCACCTGCATAGCTTGCACCATCCTGAATGGCAAAGGCTAAGGGCAGCGGATCGGCACGTTGTGTAAGGCAGCCGGTAAGCGTATAGCGGTTGAGATCGCCCGGGATAACATCCAGTTCGCAGTATTGAGCGTCAGGAGAACCTTTGGCCAGCGTTCTGACCTGACTAAACATCACGACCGGATAGTACGAAGCAATGCGGATATAGGCTAAATCGTCAGCTTTTGGCGCACTGTATAAGGAAATAGAGAAGCAGTTACGGTCCACGATGGCGGCGGCGGGTGGTGCGCTGAAGCACTGTGTCATGTCGTTCCACGGCCAGCCCGGTGCTTTATCGTGGCTGGCGAAAATAGACGTGTCGACCAGCACGTTGCCCTTAATCTGTTGGACGCCCGCTTTTTTTAATTCGGCAACCATGTTGCGAATATCCTGACGCTTTAGCGTAGGATCTCCGCCGAAACGAGCGATAAGATCGCCGTTAAGTACGCCATTATCGATTTGAGCACGGCTTTCCAGCGTGGTGGTAAAACGAAAATCCGGGCCCAACTGAAGGAGCGCCGCTAGCGCCGTAATCACTTTCTGCGTACTGGCAGGCAGAGCCATTTGTTGGCTGTGATAATCAATGAACGGGCTTGTTGCACCGACTTTTTGTACCATCAGCGCCAGGTTCGCCCCGTCAGGCAACTGGGAGGTGTACTCTTCAACGTTCGCAGCCTGAACATTGATGGCTACGGCAGCGGTCAACCCAATGACAAATCTCAAAAATCGCATAATCTCGCGGTAACGGCCTGGAAACGTGACCGCCATACTACGGTGCATTATGGTGCAAAGTAAACGATGACCCTCAGGGAACTCCAGGGTAAAATACCGGTCAATTTGAAAACTGTTACTGACCTGGAGTCATTACCCCGGGTCGGTTTTCTTTTATTTGTTGCCGGAGAGACTTGCGTTACCGGCCATGCTCTTAAGCCAGCACGGTGTTTACCCTGCTGCAGAGGACTGATTTTAAGAGGTATAACAAATGCAACCTATTCCGATGACCTTACGTGGCGCTGAACAACTCCGCGAAGAACTGGATTTCCTGAAGTCCGTTCGTCGCCCTGAAATCATTGCTGCGATTGCTGAAGCTCGCGAGCATGGCGATCTGAAAGAAAACGCTGAATATCATGCCGCGCGTGAGCAACAGGGCTTTTGCGAAGGCCGCATCCAGGATATCGAAGCGAAGCTTTCTAATGCTCAGGTGATCGACGTCACAAGAATGCCAAATAACGGCCGTGTGATCTTTGGTACTACCGTAACAGTATTGAACCTGGACAGTGATGAAGAGCTTACTTATCGCATCGTTGGCGACGATGAGGCTGATTTTAAAAAGAATCTTATTTCTGTAAACTCGCCTATTGCTCGCGGTCTTGTGGGCAAGGAATGCGACGATGTTGTCGTAATTCGCACGCCGGGCGGTGATGTCGAATTCGAAATCTTAAAAGTAGAATATTTGTAATTTTTACTACGCTGGCTAAAGGGTTGGCGTATTGTAAAGAAAAGAAAAAGGCCGCATAGCGGCCTTTTATCAACGAACATAGCGTGGCATTTTGCACACCTCTGCTTATTTCGGCAGAGAAATCTTACGCTCTTTAGAAGGGCGGTAGAGCACCAGCGTTTTACCGATGACCTGTACATTACAGGCGCCGGTTTCCCGCACGATGGCATCCACAATTAAGGTTTTGGTTTCGCGATCTTCCGTTGCGATCTTCACCTTGATTAATTCATGGTGCTCAAGCGCTTGTTCAATCTCGGCCAGTACCCCTTCGGTCAAACCATTATTGCCAAGCATAACCACCGGCTTGAGCGGATGGGCCAGACCTTTTAGGTGCTGTTTTTGTTTAGTACTCAGATTCATCGTATTTTTTGCTTACGTTGGGATTGAAAACGGTTCATTCTACCGCCATCTCCAGTGTATCGCCAAATCGGCTGTGCTGATTGTTAGTTAGCCTGCTATTCACGATGAACAAAGTTGGATATTGAGATGACAGGTAAGAAGCGTTCTGCCAGCTCCAGTCGCTGGCTGCAGGAACACTTTAGCGATAAATATGTTCAACAGGCACAGAAAAAGGGGTTGCGGTCCCGTGCCTGGTTTAAACTTGATGAAATACAGCAAAGTGACAAACTTTTTAAGCCAGGAATGACTATTGTTGATCTTGGTGCTGCACCCGGCGGGTGGTCACAATATGTCGTGACGCAAATCGGGAATCAGGGGCGAATCATCGCTTGCGATCTTTTACCAATGGATCCTATCGTTGGTGTGGACTTCCTTCAGGGCGATTTTCGTGATGAATTAGTCGTCAAGGCCCTGCTGGAACGTGTTGGTGACAGTAAAGTGCAGGTTGTCATGTCAGATATGGCGCCAAACATGAGCGGGACACCGGCAGTCGATATTCCCCGCGCTATGTACTTGGTTGAACTGGCACTGGAAATGTGTCGGGACGTGCTGGCGCCGGGCGGTAGTTTTGTAGTGAAAGTGTTTCAGGGCGAAGGTTTCGATGAATACCTGCGAGAAATTCGCTCCCTGTTTACGACGGTTAAAGTTCGTAAACCGGACTCTTCTCGTGCCCGCTCACGTGAAGTGTACATTGTAGCGACCGGGCGCAAACTATAGTACCCTGACGCTGTTTGTTAACACAGTTGTAATATGAGGTTAATCCCTTGAGTGACATGGCGAAAAACCTAATACTCTGGCTGGTCATTGCCGTTGTGCTAATGTCTGTATTCCAGAGCTTTGGGCCCAGCGAGTCAAATGGCCGTAGGGTGGATTACTCCACTTTCCTGTCTGAAGTTAATCAGGACCAGGTTCGCGAAGCGCGCATCAACGGACGTGAAATCAACGTTACCAAGAAAGATAGTAACCGATACACGACTTACATCCCCGTTAATGATCCCAAGCTGCTTGATAATCTGATTACCAAGAACGTGAAAGTTGTGGGCGAACCGCCTGAAGAGCAAAGTCTGCTGGCAACTATCTTCATTTCCTGGTTCCCAATGCTGCTGCTGATTGGGGTCTGGATCTTCTTTATGCGTCAAATGCAGGGCGGCGGTGGCAAAGGTGCCATGTCGTTCGGTAAGAGCAAGGCGCGCATGCTAACGGAAGACCAAATCAAAACCACCTTTGCTGACGTCGCTGGCTGTGATGAAGCGAAAGAAGAGGTGGGTGAGCTGGTTGAATACCTCCGTGAGCCGAGCCGCTTCCAGAAACTGGGCGGTAAAATCCCGAAAGGTGTCCTGATGGTCGGCCCTCCGGGTACGGGTAAAACGCTGTTGGCAAAAGCGATTGCTGGCGAAGCGAAAGTACCGTTCTTCACAATTTCCGGTTCTGACTTTGTTGAAATGTTCGTTGGTGTTGGTGCATCCCGTGTGCGTGACATGTTCGAACAGGCCAAAAAAGCGGCACCTTGTATTATCTTCATCGATGAAATCGATGCCGTAGGTCGTCAGCGTGGTGCTGGTCTGGGCGGTGGTCACGACGAACGTGAGCAAACCCTGAACCAAATGCTGGTTGAGATGGATGGCTTTGAAGGTAACGAAGGGATCATCGTTATTGCGGCAACTAACCGTCCTGACGTGCTTGACCCTGCGCTGCTGCGTCCTGGTCGTTTCGACCGTCAGGTTGTCGTGGGTCTGCCAGATGTTCGTGGCCGTGAGCAAATCTTGAAAGTTCATATGCGTCGCGTACCGCTTGCACCGGACATCGATGCCGCAATTATCGCTCGTGGTACACCTGGCTTCTCTGGTGCCGATTTGGCTAACCTGGTAAACGAAGCTGCGCTGTTTGCTGCTCGCGGTAACAAGCGTGTGGTGTCGATGGTTGAATTCGAGAAAGCGAAAGACAAAATCATGATGGGGGCAGAACGCCGCTCCATGGTGATGACGGAAGCGCAGAAAGAATCGACCGCTTATCACGAAGCAGGCCATGCGATTATCGGTCGCCTGGTACCGGAGCACGATCCGGTCCATAAGGTAACGATTATCCCTCGTGGCCGCGCCCTGGGTGTGACCTTCTTCCTGCCTGAAGGCGACGCAATTAGTGCCAGCCGTCAGAAACTGGAAAGTCAGATTTCCACGCTGTATGGCGGTCGTCTGGCTGAAGAGATTATCTACGGGGCAGAACATGTTTCTACCGGTGCGTCGAACGACATTAAAGTAGCGACTAACCTGGCTCGTAACATGGTGACTCAGTGGGGCTTCTCCGACAAACTTGGCCCGCTGCTGTATGCGGAAGAAGACGGTGAAGTATTCCTGGGCCGTTCAGTGGCAAAAGCGAAGCATATGTCTGATGAGACTGCGCGTATCATCGATCAGGAAGTTAAATCCCTGATTGAACGCAACTATGCCCGTGCTCGCCAGTTGCTGAATGAGAACATGGATATTCTGCACACCATGAAAGACGCATTGATGAAGTATGAAACCATTGATGCCCCGCAGATTGACGATCTGATGGCGCGCCGTGAAGTTCGTCCGCCAGCAGGTTGGGAAGATGCGAGCAAAAACAACAATAACTCTGACAACAACGGTACCCCGAATGCGCCGCGTCCGGTTGATGAACCACGTACGCCAAATCCGGGCAACACGATGTCTGAGCAACTGGGCGACAAATAAGACGCTCACCGAGATGTTTTTGCAGTAATCTATAAACCCCGGGCCTGCCCCGGGGTTTTTGTTTTTGTACAGCCTAAGACGAACGCAAAGGAAGAAGAATGAAACTCACCGCGCAAGGCTCCACGCTGGATCTCTCGCATCCTCACGTCATGGGGATTTTAAACGTCACGCCGGACTCCTTTTCCGACGGTGGTCAGCACAATTCCCTGGTTGAGGCCCTCAAGCATGCAAATGCGATGATCAATGCCGGGGCGACAATCATCGACGTTGGCGGAGAGTCAACCCGGCCTGGCGCGGCAGAGGTGAGCACAGAAGAAGAACTTGAGCGCGTTATTCCGGTGGTCGACGCGATCGCTCAACGGTTTGAAGTCTGGGTCTCAGTGGATACATCGAAAGCCGAAGTTATTCGCGAATCTGCACGAGTAGGGGCGCATCTTATCAACGATATTCGTTCCTTAACGGAGCCCGGTGCGCTAGCTGCCGCTGCGGAAACGGGGCTCCCTGTTTGCCTGATGCATATGCAGGGCGAACCGAAAACGATGCAACAGGCACCACAGTACGATGACGTATTTGCCGATGTGAATCGCTTTTTTGTGGAGCACATTGCCCGCTGTGAAGCCGCAGGGATTTCAAAAGATAAATTGCTGCTCGACCCGGGCTTTGGTTTCGGTAAGAATCTCACCCACAATTATCAGTTATTGGCCCGCCTTTCGGAATTTCATCACTACGGTATGCCGCTACTGGTAGGCATGTCCCGTAAATCGATGGTCGGGCAACTGCTTAATGTTGGCCCGGATCAGCGCCTGAGCGGTAGCCTTGCCTGCGCGGTGATTGCTGCGATGCAGGGGGCTCAAATTCTTCGCGTTCATGACGTAAAAGAGACTGTTGAAGCTATGCGCGTGGTCGAAGCTACGCTTTCAGTGAAGGAAAACAAATACTATGAGTAACCGTAAATATTTTGGCACCGATGGTATCCGTGGTCGCGTGGGCGATGCACCTATTACCCCTGATTTTGTTCTGAAGCTTGGCTGGGCTGCGGGTAAAGTCCTGGCTCGTCATGGTTCGCGTAAGATTATTATCGGTAAGGACACGCGTATTTCCGGCTACATGCTGGAATCTGCACTGGAAGCAGGTCTGGCTGCAGCCGGGTTGTCTGCTTCGTTTACTGGTCCAATGCCTACGCCTGCAGTTGCTTATTTAACTCGTACATTCCGCGCTGAAGCCGGGATTGTTATCTCCGCCTCACACAACCCGTTCTATGATAACGGTATAAAATTCTTCTCGATCGACGGGACTAAACTGCCGGATGAGGTCGAAGAAGCTATTGAAGCGGAGATGGAAAAAGAGATCACCTGCGTGGATTCGGCGGAGTTGGGTAAAGCCAGCCGTATTGTCGATGCAGCAGGGCGCTATATTGAATTCTGCAAAGGCACGTTCCCGAACGAACTGAGCCTTAATGGCCTTAAAATCGTCGTAGACTGCGCCAACGGCGCGACTTACCACATTGCCCCGAATGTATTGCGTGAACTGGGTGCAAAAGTCATTGCCATCGGCTGTGAGCCGGATGGGGTGAATATTAATGAAAAATGCGGTGCGACCGATGTGCGTATGCTGCAAGAGCGCGTGCTGGCGGAAAACGCCGATCTAGGCATCGCGTTTGACGGCGACGGCGACCGGGTAATTATGGTGGATAACCAGGGCCTTAAAGTCGATGGCGATCAGATCCTTTATATCGTTGCCCGGGAAGGATTACGTCAGGGGCAGCTTCGCGGCGGTGCCGTGGGTACGCTAATGAGTAATATGGGACTTGAAGTCGCGCTGAAGCAGTTGGGTATTCCCTTTGCCCGCGCGAAAGTTGGCGACCGCTATGTTCTGGAAAAACTGCAGGAGAAAGGCTGGCGAATTGGGGCTGAAAACTCCGGTCACGTCATTCTGCTGGACCAAACCACCACCGGTGACGGCATAGTCGCAGGTTTGCAAGTGCTTACCGCAATGGTTCGTAACCATATGAGCCTGCACGATCTCTGCAGCGGAATGAAATTGTTCCCGCAGATTCTGGTTAACGTTCGCTTTACCGCAGGCAACGGCGATCCGCTTGAAAACGAAGAGGTTAAGCGCGTTACGGCTGAAGTGGAAGCTGCATTGGGCAGCCGTGGCCGGGTGTTGCTGCGTAAATCCGGAACGGAGCCACTCATTCGCGTGATGGTCGAGGGTGAAGATGAAGCCCAGGTTACCGCGTTTGCTCATCAGATCGCAGACGCAGTGAAGGCCGTTTAATATTTTTTCTTCGCAAACTGATTGAAAAGGCCGCAGTTGCCGCCTGTTTCTTTGGTGGAAATTACTTGTTTGCTGTTTTTTTCCGCAGTCAGTGCATTGTTAATAAATTGCCCTTGCGCACCAGTCTGGCTTTGGTTAGTATTCTCACCCGCTTCAGTGGGTAATGACAAACGTATCCGCTTAACTGGTTTGAAGCAATTGGCGTGCGGTAACCCCGCAAGGAACAGGTTGATTATGTACGAAGCTCTTTTGGTTGTTTTCCTTATTGTAGCGTTGGGCCTTGTCGGTCTTATCATGCTGCAGCAAGGTAAAGGCGCTGATATGGGAGCCTCCTTCGGAGCAGGCGCTTCCGCTACGTTATTCGGTTCAAGTGGTTCTGGTAACTTCATGACCCGCATGACCGGTGTGCTCGCAACGTTGTTCTTTATTCTGAGCCTGGTTCTGGGTAACCTCAGCACCAACAAAACCAGTAAAGGAAGCGAGTGGGAAAATTTAAGTCAGCCAGCACAAACTGAGCAGACTGCGCCAGCGGCACCTACCAAGCCGAGCAGCGATATCCCGCAGTAAGTTTGTCAACTTCAATGCGGTGACATGAAGGTTACCGTGTTCAAAGAGTGCCGAGGTGGTGGAATTGGTAGACACGCTACCTTGAGGTGGTAGTGCCCGATTGGGCTTACGGGTTCAAGTCCCGTCCTCGGTACCAAATCCTAGCAATTCTTGCATTTAATGCAATTCTGGCGTAGTATTTGCCACGTTTTCGGACGCGGGGTGGAGCAGCCTGGTAGCTCGTCGGGCTCATAACCCGAAGGTCGTCGGTTCAAATCCGGCCCCCGCAACCACTTTCCCTGAGAGTTCTTTTTCAAATATACTGTGAACACCAGTTTCGGTGCCTTCGCGAAGAATTTAGAAAAAAATTCTCCTGGACGGTGTCCGGGCCGCAGTTGCGGCATACAGGGTTCAGTTATATAAAGCCCCGATTTATCGGGGTTTTTTGTTATCTGACTTTAGAATAACTGGGCTATATGCCCTTTTTTTATGTCTTGGGGGTGGGCTTGTCCACATTAGAGCAAAAATTAACAGAGATGATTTCAGCACCGGTCGAAGCACTGGGCTATGAACTTGTAGGCATCGAATTCGTTCGGGGCCGCACGTCTACGCTGCGCATCTATATTGATAGTGAAGATGGCATCAATGTTGATGATTGTGCTGATGTCAGTCACCAGGTCAGTGCCGTACTGGATGTCGAAGATCCCATCACCGTGGCCTATAACCTGGAAGTGTCCTCACCTGGCCTCGATCGCCCAATGTTCACCGCAGAACACTACGTTCGTTTTACCGGCGAAGAAGTGAGCATTGTATTGCGTATGGCTGTGCAAAACCGCCGCAAATGGCAGGGTATTATTAAAGCCGTAGACGGTGAGATGATCACGGTAACGGTCGAAGGAAAAGACGAAGTGTTCGCGCTGAGCAACATCCAGAAAGCGAACCTGGTACCCCACTTTTAATAGTTTGGATTGAGGTGAAAACCCAGGATGAACAAAGAAATTTTGGCTGTTGTTGAAGCAGTTTCCAACGAAAAAGCGCTGCCGCGTGAGAAGATTTTCGAAGCGCTGGAAAGTGCGCTGGCAACGGCGACCAAGAAAAAATACGAGCAAGAAATTGACGTTCGCGTTGAGATCGACCGCAAAAGCGGTGATTTCGATACCTTCCGCCGTTGGGTTATCGTTGAAGAAGTCACTCAACCTACGCGTGAAATCACTCTCGAAGCGGCTCAGTTTGAAGATCCGGCTCTCGGCCTCGGCGATTACGTTGAAGACGAAATTGAGTCCGTCACCTTTGACCGTATCACCACTCAAACTGCGAAGCAGGTTATCGTGCAGAAGGTTCGCGAAGCCGAACGTGCGATGGTAGTAGATCAGTTCCGCGATCAGGAAGGTGAGATTGTTACCGGTGTAGTGAAAAAAGTTAACCGCGACAATATCTCCCTTGAACTGAAATCGGAAGGCATGTCCGGCAACGCTGAAGCTGTGATTCTGCGTGAAGATATGCTGCCACGTGAAAACTTCCGCCCGGGCGACCGCATTCGCGGCGTGCTTTACGCAGTACGTCCTGAAGCTCGCGGTGCGCAGTTGTTCGTTAGCCGTTCCAAACCTGAAATGCTGATCGAACTGTTCCGCATTGAAGTGCCGGAAATCGGTGAAGAAGTTATCGAAATTAAAGCCGCCGCACGCGATCCGGGCTCTCGCGCCAAAATCGCCGTGAAAACAAACGACAAACGTATCGACCCGGTCGGTGCTTGCGTTGGTATGCGCGGGGCGCGCGTTCAGGCGGTTTCTACTGAGTTAGGCGGTGAGCGTATTGATATCGTGCTGTGGGACGACAACCCGGCGCAGTTTGTTATCAACGCAATGGCACCGGCCGACGTAGCATCCATTGTTGTCGACGAAGACAAACATACGATGGATATCGCGGTAGAGGCAGGCAACCTGGCACAGGCCATTGGCCGTAACGGTCAGAACGTTCGCCTGGCATCACAGCTGAGCGGCTGGGAACTCAACGTTATGACCGTTGATGACCTGCAGGCTAAACATCAGGCTGAAGCGCATGCGGCTATTGATACCTTTACCAAATACCTCGATATTGACGAGGATTTCGCCACCGTGTTGGTCGAAGAAGGTTTCTCCACGCTTGAAGAACTGGCCTATGTGCCAATGAAAGAGCTGCTGGAAATCGACGGCCTTGATGAAGATACCGTGGAAGCATTACGCGATCGCGCTAAAAACGCGCTCACCACACTGGCTCTGGCACAAGAAGAGAGCCTTGGCGATAAAAAACCTACTGAGGATCTGCTGAACCTCGAAGGGATGGATCGCCCGCTGGCCTTTAAACTGGCTGCTCGTGGTGTTAGCTCGCTGGAAGACCTTGCCGAGCAAGGTGTTGACGACCTGTCTGATATCGAAGGCTTAACGGATGAGAAAGCCGGCGAGTTGATCATGGCAGCGCGTAACATTTGCTGGTTTGGCGGCGAAGCGTAATAAACTGTAGCAGGAAGGAACAGCATGACAGATGTAACCGTAAAAGCGCTGGCCGCAGAGATTCAGACCTCCGTGGACCGCCTGGTACAGCAATTTGCTGATGCAGGGATCCCGAAGTCTGCTGATGACTCCGTTTCGGCGCAAGAGAAACAAACGCTGCTGGCTCACCTGAACCACGAACATGGTTCAGGCCCAGACAAGTTGACTTTACAGCGCAAAACGCGCAGTACTTTAAACATTCCAGGTACCGGTGGGAAAAGTAAATCGGTACAAATCGAAGTCCGCAAGAAGCGCACCTTTGTGAAACGTGATCCGCAAGAGGCAGAACGCCTTGCTGCGGAAGAACAGGCGCAGCGTGAAGCGGAAGAGCAAGCCCAGCGTGAGGCAGAGGAAGCTGCCAAACGTGCGGCACAAGATAAAGCTAAGCGTGAAGCTGAAGAACAAGCTAAGCGCGAAGCCGCTGATAAAGCGAAACGTGAAGCTGCGGAAAAAGACAAAGTGAGCAATCAACAAACTGATGAAATGACGAAAGCCGCCCACGCCGAGAAGGCTCGCCGTGAAGCGGAAGCTGCTGAACTGAAGCGTAAAGCTGAAGAAGAAGCCCGTCGCAAACTCGAAGAAGATGCCCGTCGCGTGGCGGAAGAAGCCCGTAAAATGGCTGAAGCTAACGCTGGCGTTTGGGAAGAGCAGGAGAAGGTGGAAGACGATAAGTCTGACTATCACGTCACCACTTCCCAGCACGCTCGTCAGGCAGAAGACGAAAACGATCGTGAAGTTGAAGGCGGTCGTGGTCGTGGTCGTACTGCAGCTAAAGCGCCGCGTCAGAAAAAAGCTGGCGGTAAGCACGGCGAGTCTAAAGCTGACCGTGAAGAAGCTCGTGCAGCCGTTCGCGGTGGCAAAGGTAAGCGTAAGCCAAGCAGCCTGCAGCAGGGCTTCACCAAGCCAGCACAGGCCGTTAACCGTGACGTTGTGATTGGTGAAACCATCAGCGTTGCTGAACTGGCTAACAAAATGGCCGTTAAAGGCTCTCAGGTCATCAAAGCGATGATGAAGCTGGGCGCAATGGCGACCATCAACCAGGTTATCGATCAAGAAACCGCTCAGCTGGTTGCTGAAGAGATGGGCCACAAAGTTATCCTGCGTCGTGAGAACGAGCTGGAAGAAGCGGTAATGAGCGACCGTGACACCGGCGCTGCGGCAGAAACCCGTGCACCGGTTGTGACCATCATGGGTCACGTTGACCACGGTAAAACTTCTCTGCTGGACTACATTCGTTCTACTAAAGTTGCCTCCGGAGAAGCGGGTGGTATTACCCAGCACATCGGTGCTTACCACGTAGAAACCGACAACGGAATGGTTACCTTCCTGGATACCCCAGGTCACGCAGCATTTACTTCTATGCGTGCTCGTGGTGCTCAGGCAACGGATATCGTTGTTCTGGTTGTTGCTGCCGATGATGGCGTAATGCCACAGACTATTGAAGCTATCCAGCACGCAAAAGCGGCGCAGGTACCGGTAGTTGTCGCGGTGAACAAAATCGATAAGCCAGAAGCGGATCCGGATCGCGTTAAAAACGAACTGTCCCAGTATGGCATCATGCCGGAAGAGTGGGGCGGCGAAAGCCAGTTCATCCACGTTTCTGCAAAAGCCGGTACCGGTATCGACGACCTGCTGGATGCAATCCTGCTGCAGGCCGAAGTTCTGGAGCTGAAAGCCGTCCGTAAAGGTATGGCAAGCGGCGTGGTCATCGAATCCTTCCTGGATAAAGGTCGTGGTCCGGTTGCTACCGTTCTTGTGCGTGAAGGTACTCTGAACAAAGGCGATATCGTTCTGTGTGGCTTCGAATACGGCCGTGTACGTGCGATGCGTGACGAGATGGGGCGTGAAGTGACCGAAGCGGGTCCTTCTATTCCAGTTGAGATCCTCGGCCTGTCCGGCGTGCCTGCCGCGGGTGACGAAGTGACCGTTGTTCGTGACGAGAAGAAAGCTCGTGAAGTTGCTCTGTATCGTCAGGGTAAATTCCGTGAAGTGAAACTGGCTCGTCAGCAGAAATCCAAACTGGAAAACATGTTCGCCAACATGACCGAAGGCGAAGTGTCCGAAGTGAACATCGTGCTGAAGGCAGACGTTCAGGGTTCTGTGGAAGCAATCAGCGACTCCCTGCTGAAACTGTCTACCGATGAAGTTAAAGTTAAAATCATCGGTTCCGGCGTGGGTGGGATCACCGAAACTGACGCAACGCTGGCTGCAGCATCCAACGCCATTCTGGTTGGCTTCAACGTCCGTGCTGATGCGTCTGCGCGCCGCGTGATTGAAGCAGAAAGCCTGGATCTGCGTTACTACTCCGTCATCTATAACCTGATCGACGAAGTGAAAGCGGCGATGAGCGGTATGCTGTCTCCAGAGCTGAAACAGCAGATCATCGGCCTGGCTGAAGTTCGTGATGTCTTCAAATCACCGAAGTTTGGCGCGATTGCTGGCTGTATGGTTACCGAAGGTGTGGTGAAACGTCACAACCCAATCCGCGTACTGCGCGACAACGTGGTTATCTATGAAGGCGAGCTGGAATCCCTGCGCCGCTTCAAAGATGACGCAAGCGAAGTCCGTAACGGTATGGAATGTGGTATCGGCGTTAAGAACTACAACGACGTGCGCGTGGGCGATATGATCGAAGTCTTCGAAATTATCGAGATCAAGCGTACCATCTCCTGATAGCCGTACCGCATCAACTATCTTAGGGGGGCCGTGTGCCCCCCGTTTTGTCTGGAGAAATTATTATGGCGAAAGAATTTGGTCGCCCGCAGCGCGTTTCTCAGGAATTGCAGAAAGAAATTGCCATTATCCTGCAGCGTGAAATTAAAGACCCGCGTCTGGGCATGATGACTACCGTTTCTGGGGTCGAAGTCTCCCGTGACCTGGCGTATGCCAAAGTATTTGTGACCTTCCTGAACGACAAAGACGAAGATGCCATCAAAGAAGGCATCAAAGTTCTGCAGGACGCGTCGGGCTATATCCGAACTTTAGTTGGCAAGGCAATGCGTCTGCGCATCGTGCCTGAGCTGACCTTCTTCTACGATAACTCGCTGGTTGAAGGGATGCGCATGTCTAACCTGGTTTCCAATGTCATCCGTCATGATGACGAGCGTCGCGTGAATACGGACGACAGCAAGGAGGATTGATGAGTCGTCCTCGTCGTCGCGGTCGTGATATTCATGGTGTACTGTTGCTCGATAAGCCTCAGGGCCTTTCGTCCAACGACGCACTGCAAAAAGTAAAACGTCTTTATAACGCGAACCGCGCGGGTCATACCGGGGCGCTGGATCCGCTGGCGACCGGTATGCTGCCGATTTGCCTTGGTGAAGCGACGAAGTTCTCCCAGTACCTGCTGGACTCCGACAAACGTTATCGCGTGATTGCCAAACTTGGGCAGCGCACGGACACGTCAGATGCCGACGGCATTGTGGTTCAGGAGCGCCCGGTTAACTTTAGCACCGAGCAGCTTGCTGCCGCGCTGGAGAGCTTCCGCGGGGATACCGAGCAGGTTCCATCGATGTACTCTGCGCTTAAGCATCAGGGTAAGCCCCTGTACGAATACGCGCGCGCGGGGATTGAGGTTGAACGTGAAGCTCGCCCAATCACGGTGTACGAGCTGTTGTTTATTCGCCATGAAGGGGATGAACTGGAGCTGGAAGTCCATTGCTCTAAGGGAACGTACATTCGTACGATCGTTGACGATCTCGGTGAAAAACTTGGCTGTGGGGCGCATGTTATCTTCCTGCGTCGTCTGGCTGTAAGTAAATATCCGATTGAGCGGATGGTCACTCTGGAGCAGCTTAATGAGCTGGTAGAACAGGCACATCGGCAGGGGCGCGAGCCAGCGGAAATGCTGGATCCGCTGCTGATGCCGATGGACAGCCCAGCCTCCGATTTCCCGCTGGTGAATTTGCTGCCTGAAGTTGCCGTCTACTTTAAAAACGGTAATCCAGTTCGGGTGGCAGGCGTTCAGGCCGAAGGGTTGGTGCGCGTCACCGAAGGCGAAGAGAAGAAATTCATCGGTATGGGTGAAATCGATGGCGAGGGCCGGGTTGCTCCGCGTCGTCTGGTCGTCGAATATCCCGTCTGACTTTTGCCGCTACCTTGCGGTAAAAGGGCGCTACAGGTAAAATAGCGCGGCTTAACGGCTGGCCGATTGTTTAACAAACGGTTCAGGCGTGCACTGGGGTTGCTGAATTAGAGATCGGCACCCTGTTTATTTATCTATAATGTTGGAGTTGAAAATGTCTCTAAGCGTTGAAGCTAAAGCTAAAATCGTTTCCGAGTTTGGTCGTGGTACTAACGACAGCGGTTCTACCGAAGTTCAGGTTGCACTGCTGACTGCACAGATTAACCACCTGCAGGGTCACTTTGCAGAGCACAAAAAAGATCACCACAGCCGTCGTGGTCTGCTGCGTATGGTTTCTCAGCGTCGTAAACTGCTCGACTACCTGAAACGTAAAGATGTAGCACGTTACACTGGCCTGATCGAGCGCCTGGGTCTGCGTCGCTAGTTCTTGCGAGTTTCAGAAAAAGGGGCCTGTAAGGGCCCCTTTTTTCAACCAGACGGCAGCAATTCTATGGAAACTAATGTATTGTTGCTGAGTGTGATCTTTATTGCAGAGGTTCGCGCGGCTAATGAGAGGCTTTACCCGTCAGAGCGGGTTAGGATTGTCATTAGTCGCGAGGATGCGATGAAGGTCGGGTACCAACGGCGGCGCGTGAAGCCACGTGCTGCCCGTCATTTTAAAGGATCTTATTTTGCTGAATCCGATCGTTCGTAAATTCCAGTATGGCCAGCATACGGTCACGCTTGAAACCGGCATGATGGCTCGCCAGGCTACCGCTGCTGTAATGGTAAGCATGGATGACACCGCGGTATTCGTTACCGTTGTTGGCCAGAAAAAAGCCAAGCCAGGCCAGGACTTCTTCCCGCTGACCGTTAACTATCAGGAGCGTACCTACGCTGCTGGTCGTATCCCAGGTAGCTTCTTCCGTCGTGAAGGCCGTCCAAGCGAAGGGGAAACCCTGATTGCGCGTCTGATTGACCGCCCGGTTCGCCCGCTGTTCCCTGAAGGTTTCGTCAACGAAGTGCAGGTTATCGCCACCGTTGTCTCCGTTAACCCACAGGTTCACCCTGATATCGTAGCCATGATCGGTGCTTCTGCAGCACTGAGCCTTTCCGGTATTCCGTTTAACGGCCCAATCGGTGCCGCTCGTGTGGGTTACATCAATGACCAGTACGTGCTGAACCCGACCGCTGAAGAACTGAAAACCAGCAAGCTGGATCTGGTTGTTGCCGGTACCGAAAGCGCAGTGCTGATGGTTGAATCCGAAGCTGAACTGCTGAGCGAAGACCAGATGCTGGGTGCCGTTGTCTTCGGTCACGATCAGCAGCAGGTTGTCATCAAAGAAATCAACGCGCTGGTTGCCGAAGCCGGCAAACCACGTTGGGACTGGCAGCCTGAGGCCGTGAACGAAGCGCTGAATGCGCGCGTTGCCGCGCTGGCTGAATCCCGTCTGAGCGATGCTTACCGCATCACTGAGAAGCAAGAGCGTTATGCACAGGTTGACGTCATCAAAGCTGACGTTATCGCGACGCTGACCGCAGAAGACGAATCTCTGGATGCCGCTGAACTGTCTGACATTCTGCACGCTATCGAGAAAAACGTTGTTCGTAGCCGCATCCTGGCTGGTGAACTGCGCATCGATGGCCGCGAAAAAGACATGATTCGTGGTCTGGACGTGCGTACTGGTGTTCTGCCGCGCACTCACGGTTCTGCACTGTTCACTCGTGGTGAAACTCAGGCGCTGGTTACCGCCACGCTGGGTACTGCACGTGACGCACAGACGCTGGACGAGCTGATGGGCGAGCGCACTGACAGCTTCCTGTTCCACTACAACTTCCCTCCGTACTCCGTAGGCGAGACCGGGATGGTAGGTTCGCCTAAGCGTCGTGAAATTGGTCACGGCCGTCTGGCGAAGCGTGGCGTTCTGGCCGTTATGCCAGAAGCTGACAAATTCCCGTACACCGTTCGTGTGGTTTCTGAAATCACCGAATCTAACGGTTCTTCTTCCATGGCCTCTGTGTGCGGTGCATCTCTGGCACTGATGGACGCTGGTGTGCCAATCAAAGCCGCCGTTGCGGGCATCGCGATGGGCCTGGTGAAAGAAGGCGACAACTTTGTTGTTCTGTCCGACATTCTGGGTGACGAAGATCACCTGGGTGACATGGACTTCAAAGTAGCCGGTAGCCGTGAAGGTATCTCTGCGCTGCAGATGGATATCAAAATCGAAGGTATCACCCGCGAAATCATGCAGGTGGCTCTGAACCAGGCTAAGGGTGCGCGTCTGCACATTCTGGGCGTGATGGAGCAGGCTATCGACGCACCGCGTGGCGATATTTCTGAGTTCGCACCACGTATTCACACCATTAAAATCAACCCAGACAAGATCAAAGACGTGATCGGTAAGGGTGGGGCTGTAATTCGTGCGCTGACTGAAGAAACCGGCACCACCATCGAAATCGAAGATGACGGTACCGTTAAAATCGCAGCGACCGACGGCGACAAAGCGAAACACGCTATCCGTCGTATCGAAGAGATCACCGCGGAAATCGAAGTGGGCCGTATCTATAACGGTAAAGTCACTCGTATCGTTGATTTCGGTGCGTTTGTTGCTATCGGCGGCGGTAAAGAAGGTCTGGTTCACATCTCTCAAATCGCCGACAAGCGCGTAGAGAAAGTGACTGACTATCTGCAGATGGGTCAGGAAGTTCCGGTGAAAGTACTGGAAGTTGACCGTCAGGGCCGCGTCCGTTTAAGCATTAAAGAAGCAACCGAGCAGTCTCCGGCAGAAGGTGCAGCACCAGCCGCGCCAGAAGCTGAGTAAGGTTTGCCAATTAAGCTCTCCATGGTGACATGGAGAGCTGTTTGTTACGGGACAGGATGTCTCGTTTGCAGCCGGGGGACAGGACGTTCATCCATTTGTTGTCTTCGGGAGTAGGAAATGAAGCCTTTTTTGCGCTGGTGTTTCGTTGCGACAGCTATCACGCTGGCCGGATGCAGCAACTCTGCCTGGCGTAAGAACGAAGTATTAGCGGTGCCATTGCAGCCTACGCTGCAGCAGGAAGTGATTCTGGCACGCATGGAACAAATACTTGCCAGTCGGGCTTTAACCGATGACGAACGCGCACAGCTTTTATATGAGCGCGGAGTGTTGTATGATAGCCTCGGTCTGAGGGCTCTGGCGCGGAATGATTTTTCACAAGCGCTGGCCATCCGTCCCGATATGCCTGAAGTATTCAATTACTTAGGCATTTATTTAACGCAGGCAGGCAATTTTGATGCTGCCTATGAAGCGTTTGATTCTGTACTTGAGCTTGATCCAACTTACAACTACGCGCACTTAAATCGCGGTATCGCCCTCTATTACGGTGGTCGTTATCGTTTAGCGCAAGATGATCTGCTGGCGTTTTATCAAGACGATCCCAACGATCCTTTCCGTAGCCTGTGGCTCTATATTGCTGAACGCAATTTGGACGAAAAACAGGCCAAAGTGGCGCTACAACAGCGTCTCGAGAAATCGGATAGAGAGCAATGGGGATGGAATATTGTCGAGTTCTACCTGGGCAACATTAGCGAAAAAGAGCTAATGGAACGCCTCAAGGCGGACGCAACGGATAACACCTCGCTCGCTGAGCATCTCAGTGAAACCAACTTCTATTTAGGTAAGTACTACCTAAGTCTGGGGGATAAGGACAGCGCCAAGGCACTGTTCAAGTTAGCGGTTGCTAACAACGTACACAACTACGTTGAGCATCGTTATGCATTGTTGGAATTAGCGCTCTTGGGCCAGGAGCAAGACGACCTGGCAGAATCGGACCAGCAATAGCTGACGAACAACGATCGTCCCATAAACTTTTTAACTAAAGTCATCACCTTCACGGGTGAGGGCGTTTTTGTTCGTTAATCAATCAAATTTGAGCCGGTTCACACTTTTCAATGAAAATTGCAGATCAATTTCACGATGAGTTACGTAGACTGGCCGCCATCAACGAGGCACATGTACTACATGACTGATATCATCGAAACCACTTTTTCTGATCTGGGGCTGCACGCCTCCATCATTCAGGCCCTGAACGATCTGGGCTACGAAAAGCCATCACCCATTCAGGCTGAGTGTATCCCACACCTGCTGAATGGCCGCGACGTTCTGGGTATGGCCCAGACCGGTAGTGGTAAAACCGCAGCGTTCTCTCTGCCGCTGCTGAACAACCTCGATCCTGAGCTGAAAGCACCGCAAATCCTGGTGCTGGCCCCGACCCGCGAACTGGCGGTTCAGGTTGCTGAAGCCATGACGGATTTCTCTAAACACATGCACGGCGTGAACGTTGTTGCCCTTTACGGCGGTCAGCGTTATGACGTGCAGCTGCGCGCTCTGCGTCAGGGACCACAGATTGTTGTGGGTACCCCAGGGCGTCTGCTTGACCACCTGAAACGCGGCACTCTGAACCTGTCCGGCCTGAAGGGTCTGGTCCTGGACGAAGCGGACGAAATGCTGCGTATGGGCTTCATCGAAGACGTTGAAACCATCATGGCGCAGATCCCGGCTGAACATCAGACCGCGCTGTTCTCTGCCACCATGCCGGAAGCGATTCGTCGTATTACCCGTCGCTTCATGAAAGATCCTCAGGAAGTGCGCATTCAGTCCAGCGTGACTACTCGCCCGGACATCAGCCAGAGCTTCTGGTCTGTTTATGGCATGCGTAAAAACGAAGCGCTGGTTCGTTTCCTGGAAGCAGAAGACTTTGATGCGGCGATTATCTTCGTTCGTACCAAAAACGCGACTCTGGAAGTGGCTGAAGCGCTGGAGCGTAGCGGTTACAACAGCGCCGCGCTGAACGGTGACATGAACCAGGCGCTGCGTGAGCAGACCCTGGAGCGCCTGAAAGATGGTCGTCTGGATATCCTGATCGCCACCGACGTTGCGGCCCGTGGCCTGGACGTGGAGCGTATCAGCCTGGTTGTTAACTACGACATCCCGATGGACTCCGAGTCTTACGTTCACCGTATCGGCCGTACCGGTCGTGCTGGCCGTGCTGGCCGTGCGCTGCTGTTCGTTGAGAACCGCGAGCGTCGCCTGCTGCGCAACATCGAACGCACCATGAAGCTGACGATTCCTGAAGTAGAACTGCCAAACGCAGATCTGCTGGGTGAGCGTCGTCTGGCTAAATTCGCCGCTAAAGTTCAGCAGCAGCTGGAAAGCAGCGATCTGGATCTGTACCGCGGCCTGCTGGCAAAAATTCAGCCTTCCGCTGAAGAAGAGCTGGACATCGAAACGCTGGCTGCAGCACTGCTGAAAATGGCTCAGGGTGAACGTCCTCTGATCCTGCCACCAGATGCACCGATGCGCCCACGTCGCGAATTCAAAGAGCGTGACGATCGCTTCGAACGTCGCGGCGACCGTAATGACCGTGGCCCACGTGGCGACCGTCCAGAGCGTGGTGGTGAAGATCGTCCGCGTCGCGAACGTCGTGATGCTGGCGATATGGAACTGTACCGCATTGAAGTGGGCCGTGATGATGGGGTTGAAGTTCGTCACATCGTTGGCGCTATCGCTAACGAAGGCGACATCAGCAGCCGTTACATCGGTAACATCAAGCTGTTCGGGACCCACTCCACCATCGAGCTGCCGAAAGGCATGCCGGGTGAAGTTCTGCAGCACTTTACCCGCACTCGTATTCTGAACAAGCCGATGAATATGCAACTGCTGGGTGACGCGCAGCCTCGTCCAGAGCGCAGTGGCGAACGCCGCGGCGGTCGTGACGGCGGTGGCCGTGGCTTCGGCGGCGAGCGTCGTGAAGGCGGTCGTGGCCCACGTCGCGAAGGCGCTGGTGCCGGTGCTGGCCGTAGCTTCAGCGGTGAACGCCGTGAAGGTGGTCGTGGCCCGCGTCGCGAAGACGGAGCTGCAACCGCTCGTCGTCGCTTCGGTGATGCATAATTGACCTATAATCTGCCGTATTATTTTTAAACGGCAGTGATAAAAGCCCCGGTTATTGCAATCGGGGTTTTTTTTATCCCTTTTGTACTCATGTACTGGTACAATGAACCGCATAAGACAATTTCGTCGTGCTCAGTTTTTCAGGGATTCGATATGACAACGTTAACCGCCCCCGGCACAAAGCCTTCGTTAATTGGCGGGGTGATGATCATCGGTGGGACAATCATTGGTGCAGGGATGTTTTCGCTCCCGGTGGTGATGTCGGGGGCCTGGTTCTTTTGGTCGCTGGCTGCGCTGGTCTTCACCTGGTTCTGCATGCTGCATTCCGGGCTGATGATCCTGGAGGCGAACCTGAACTACCGCATCGGCTCCAGCTTCGACACTATCACTAAAGATCTGCTGGGGCGCGGCTGGAACGCGATCAACGGCCTGTCGATTGCGTTTGTGCTTTATATCCTGACTTACGCCTATATTTCTGCCAGCGGCTCCATCCTGCATCATACGTTTTCAGAGATGTCGCTGGACGTGCCGGCTCGTCTGGCGGGGCTGGTCTTTGCGCTGGCTGTGGCGTTTATCGTCTGGCTGAGTACCAAAGCGGTTAGCCGCATGACGGCCATTGTGCTTGGTGCCAAAGTCATCACTTTCTTCCTGACCTTCGGCAGCCTGCTTGGGCACGTCACGCCAGTAACGCTATTTAACGTGGCGGAGAGCAATGCCTCCTACACGCCCTATTTATTAATGACGCTGCCGTTCTGCCTGGCCTCTTTTGGCTATCACGGCAATGTACCTAGCCTGATGAAGTATTACGGCAAAGATCCTCGCACCATTATTCGCTGCCTGGTTTACGGCACGCTGATGGCGCTGGGGCTCTATACCATCTGGCTGCTGGGAACGATGGGGAATATTCCACGCCCTGAGTTTATTGGCATCGCGGAGAAGGGCGGCAACATTGACGTGCTGGTGCAGGCGCTGAGCGGCGTGCTCAACAGCCGAAGCCTGGATTTGTTACTGGTGGTGTTCTCGAACTTTGCGGTGGCGAGCTCATTCCTCGGCGTCACGCTGGGGTTGTTCGATTACCTGGCGGATCTGTTTGGGTTTGACGATTCCGCACTGGGGCGTTTGAAAACGGCACTGCTGACTTTCGTCCCGCCGATTGTCGGTGGCCTGCTGTGGCCGAACGGCTTCCTGTATGCGATTGGCTATGCGGGACTGGCGGCGACGATCTGGGCGGCCATTGTCCCTGCGCTGCTGGCGAGAAAATCACGTAAACGCTTTGGCAGCCCGAAATTCCGCGTCTGGGGTGGCAAGCCGATGATCGTCCTGATTCTGATCTTTGGCGTGGGCAATGCGCTGGTACACATCTTGTCTACCTTCGACGTCCTGCCGGTCTATAAGTAAATGCTAACGGGCCCTCCGAGCTGAGAGGGCCCCACACCACGTTAGCCTAAAAGCTCTTCTTTCACCTGCATGGCCAAATCGAACGAATGTAAGCGCGCCTGGTGATCGAAAATCTGGCCGTTAACCATAATTTCATCCGCTTCAGTTTCGCGCAGAACGGACTCCAGGCCGTGGCGCACCTTCGCTTTATCCCCCACCAGAGACATGCTCAGTGCCTGCTGAACCCCATATTGCTCAGAGGCAGACCAAAGCTGGTGCATATTCTCCACCGGTGGTGGAAGCTGCCCGGTTTCACCGCGACGGAGGCGAACAAAAGCCTGCTGCATGGAAGTAAACAGGAACTCGGCATCGCGGGTGCTGTCTGCCGCCACGATATTGATGCAGACCATCGCGTAAGGTTTTGCCAGCCGCTCGGACGGCTTGAAGTTTTCACGGTAGAGCTGCAGCGCCCGGAACAGCATATCTGGCGCAAAGTGCGAGGCAAAAGCAAACGGCAGGCCCAGCTGTGCCGCTAGTTGAGCACCGTACAGGCTGGAGCCTAATAGCCAGACCGGTACCTTTTCGCCATAACCCGGCACGGGGCGTACATGCGGGTTCGGATCGCGGGCATCAAACCAGTCCACCAGCTCAGCAACATCCCGGGGGAAGTTATCCACGTCGCCGCTCATATGGCGTCGCAGCGCCCTCATGGTCGGCTGATCGCTGCCCGGCGCACGACCAAGTCCGAGATCGATACGCCCCGGATAAATCGCATTGAGGGTACCGAACTGCTCGGCAATCACCAGCGGTGAATGGTTCGGCAGCATCACACCGCCGGAACCTAAATGCAGCGTGGTGGTATTCGCGGCCAGGTAACCAATCAGCACCGAGGTTGCCGCGCTGGCAATACCGACCATATTGTGATGTTCCGCCAGCCAGTAGCGATGGTAGCCGCGTTTTTCGGCCAACCGGGCGAGATCCAGAGAGTGGGAAAAAGCCTCCTGCGCCGAGGAGCCTTGAGGGATCGGCGCTAAATCCAGCACCGAGAAAGCAACATTTTTGTCAGTCATAACCGCTCACTTTAGTTACAGCGTAGTCATCAGATTGAAGGTCTTCTTCCAGCCTGGCGCAGGAATACCGCGCCGGCCAGAAAAGCTGCACTTTTAATAGTGCATTAAACGATGACCAAATTTGTTAACAAAGTGAGCTATTATCAGGCCCGAAGCTCCAGCCCGGCGACGCGTCGCCAGTAGCCGTTACAGTCGCTGCGGTTGGCCAGCGGCAGCGGTGCGCTACCGTTCTCATTAGCGCGGAAGGCGTTCAAAATATCCAGCGTCCCTAAGCCCATGGGGGACAGACGAACAATATCCACCAGCCCTTTCATCGACGTCAGCTCATTGCCGAGGTTATAGACATAGCCGCTCATGGTCTGAATGCCGTTCAGCACAAAGACCTGTTGCTGCTCCTGAGAGCGCATATCCCGGCCATTGGGGTACTTAATGCAGCACGTTTCGCATTCGTCCTTGGCGCGGTCTTCGGAGCGGGCGGTAAAGCAGCGGGCGGAATAAGCCAGCGGCAGATGGCCATAGCTCAGCACTTCCACTTCGAATTTGTCACGAATGCCGAGCTCATCGCACTGGTTGAGCATATTGGCTAACCAGTCGCGGGAAAGCTCGACCGGCATACACCAGCGCGTCATGCCCTGTTTTAATAACAGGCGCAGCGTCACGGCGTTATAGCAGTTGAGCGCATGCCCGGCGACAAACGGCAGTTTGCGCTCGGCGGCCATATTCACGCTGCCGATATCATTGGCTTCAATCAGAAAGTCGCCGTTTTCTACATAGCGCTTCAGTTCCCCCAATTCTGACGGAGCCTGCACCAGCGCCAGCGTGGAAAGCACCACCTGCTTGCCCTGGCCTGCGAGCATTTTCGCCATATCCAGCCAGTCGCCAACTTTGGTTGCCCGGCGCTTGCTGCATACCGCTTCACCCAGGTAAATCACATCGGCCCGGCTTTTCGCCGCGGCCTGATAAAACTTTTCCAGCGTCTCTTTTGGCCAATAGTAAAGCACCGGCCCTAATGAATATTTCATGCTTTTCCCTACTGCCATTTGCGGTGATAGGCACCAAGCGTTGTTTGCGTGCCTTCGGCCATAGATCCCAGGGTCTCCATCCAGGTAGGTTGGGCCTGGTAGCCTTTGGGATCGGCCATACAGCGATCGATAGCCTGGCGCCAGACTTTTGCCACCTGAGTCACATAAGCCGGACTGCGCTGGCGGCCCTCGATTTTCACCGACGCAATATTGGCGGCGAGCAGCTCCGGCAGCAGTTCGAGCGTGTTAAGGCTGGTGGGTTCTTCCAGCGCGTGGTAAGGCCTGTCGTCAACCAGATAACGCCCTTTGCAGAGGGTGGGATAGCCCGCATTTTCGCCGTCTTGATAGCGGTCAATCAGCACGTCGTTGAGACGGGACTCCAGCCCCTGGGACGTCTGTTGCCAGCGTACAAAGCGAGCGGGGGAGCAGGCACCCACGGTATTGGGCGACTCGCCGGTAAGGTAAGACGAAAGATAGCAACGCCCTTCCGCCATAATGCACAGGCTGCCAAAAGCGAAGACTTCCAGCGGCACCGGCGTGACGCGAGCGAGCTGTTTGACCTGATGAATAGAAAGCACGCGCGGGAGCACCACGCGGGCAACATCGAAGTGGCGATGATAAAACCGGATCGCTTCTTCATTGGTGGCCGAAGCCTGCACCGATACATGGCGCTCGATGTGTGGATAGCGCTCAGCGGCATATTCCAGCATGGCTAAATCTGCCAGGATCAGCGCATCGGCACCCAGTTGGGCGGCCATATCAACCGCCCGCTGCCAGCGGGAGTAGCCGTCCGGGTGGGCAAAAGTATTGATGGCAATATGCAGCTTACGGCCGCGAAGATGCACGTAGCTGACGGCTTCCTGCAGCTTTTTCTCGGTGAAATTAAGACCAGCAAAATGACGCGCATTGGTATCATCTTTCAGGCCGATGTACACCGCATCTGCACCGTTATCGATGGCCGCTTTCAACGCCGGAAGGTTTCCGGCCGGGCAAAGCAACTCCATATTTTATCCTGAATCATAGGGGGCATGAATACGTGCCCGCGCTGCACAGGGACGGGCAGCATAATTGTTAACGAACCGGGATTTTAGTTAACCTGTCGGCGACAATTTTTGATTTGGGGCAGAGAAAGGCGTATTGCTTAGTGTCGCCGCCGCCAATTCGGCCCCTCAGCAACCTGCGGAATTGTTGATTTGGCGCGCCATCGGGAATTGTCGTTATGGCAAAATAGCGACAAATCTTTTAAAGGAGTTAAACCCGTGTTCGATAAACTGCGTTCTCGCCTGGTTCAGGCTGGTCCTTCTTTGCTGCGGGTTCCGGTCAAGCTAACCCCTTTTGCCGTTAAGCGTCAGGTCCTGGAGCAGGTGCTGGGCTGGCAGTTCCGTCAGGCGCTGCAGGATGGCGAGCTGGACTTTCTGGCAGGCCGCTGGCTAAGTATTGAAGTACGCGATCTGGGCCTGAAGTGGTTTACTTCCGTTGAGGACAATAAGCTGCTGGTGTGCGACGATGCACCTGCAGATGTGAGCTTTAGCGCTGAGGCCAACGATCTGTTGCTGATCGCCGCTCGCAAGCAGGATCCTGATACCCTGTTTTTCCAGCGTCGTCTGGTCATTGAAGGCGACACGGAACTCGGGTTATATGTGAAGAATCTAATGGATGCCATTGAGCTGGATGCCATGCCTAAACCGCTGCGCATCCTGCTATTACAGCTGGCTGATTTTGTTGAGGCGGGTTTGAAACACAACGCCGCCCTGAAGGTAATTCGATAGGTGAGCCATGTTAATTCGTGTAGAAATTCCCATTGATGCACCCGGCATCGACGCGCTGCTGCGCCGTTCCTTTGAAGGTGAGGGTGAAGCTGAGCTGGTGAAAGCACTGCGGGAAGACGGGCTGTTAACGCTGGGTCTCGTCGCCACCGACGATGAAGGGCTGGTGATTGGCTACGTGGCCTTCAGCCCGGTCGCTGTAGAAGGCGAAGAGCTGCAGTGGGTGGGGCTTGCACCGCTGGCGGTGGATGAGTCGGTTCGCGGGCAGGGCATTGCCAAACAGCTGGTATACGAAGGGCTGGATTCTCTGAATGAGTTTGGCTATGCCGCCGTGGTCACGCTGGGTTCGCCGGAGATGTATGGTCATCTTGGCTTCCAGCCTGCGGCCCGTTACGATCTGCGCTGCCGCTGGCCTGGCACCGAAGCGGCATTCCAGGTTCATCCGTTGGCGGATGATGCCCTGAACGGCGTCAGTGGCCTGGTAGAATATTCTGACCACTTCAACACCGTTTAGCGAGTTTCCCCTTGAAGGCTTGTCAGCAGGTCTTCAAGGGCTACCTTGCCCACTACCAGCCGCTCTTTCTCGGCCTTGCTCAACTGTTTAATTCGGTATTCGGCCCGCAGCGCCAGCGACCGGTTGCCCACCACCTGACTAAATACCAGATCCAGCTCCCCCTTGCCGCGCAGCGCCTTGGCTCCTTTCCCTGACTGATGCTGGGCAAAGCGGCGAGCTACGTCGGTGGTGATGCCGGTATAAAGGCGGTTATCGGGGCAGCGAATTAAATAGAGATACCAGGGAGTCATAGGGCGGGCGCATAATTAACATTTGTCGCAGAGTAACACTGTTCAGGATGACGATGGAATCACTCAATGCCATCAGCCGCTGGCTGACAAAACAACATGTTCTCAGCTACTGCGTGGGCAGTGGGCACTCGCTTTGGTGCGCGAACGCGTTTTACATTTTCGACCCTGAACGCGTGGCCTTTTATCTGTTGAGCGAGACTTCATCCCGCCACGGTGAGCTGATTGGGGAGCAGGCCCCGGTCGCCGGGACGATAAACGGCCAGCCCAAAACCGTGGCGCTTATCCGGGGCGTACAGTTCCGGGGGGAAATTCGTCTGCTGGCGGCAGAAGAAGCGGCTGACTTTCGTATTCGCTACCTGAAGCGTTTCCCGATAGCCAAAGTCATGTCGGCCCCGATGTGGGAAATTCGGCTCGATGAGCTAAAAATGACGGACAACACGCTCGGCTTCGGGAAAAAGCTACACTGGCTACGTGACGAGTAAATTCATTCTCAGGAGGCAGTATGAGTCGTGTTCTGATCGTCGGCGCCACGGGGCTTGTGGGCGGCCATTTACTCCGCCTGCTTAGTCAGGACTCGCGCGTTACCTCGATTGTGGCACCCACCCGCCGTCCGCTGCCGGTAGCGCTGAACAAGGTTGTTAATCCACACGATCCACAGCTGTCAGACGCGTTCGCGCAGGTCACGGAACCGGTTGATACGGTCTTTTGCTGCCTGGGTACAACACTTCGTGAGGCCGGCAGCAAAGAGGCGTTTATCCTGGTCGATTACACACTTGTCGTTGACGCCGCTCTTACGGGCCAGCGGCTTGGGGCAAAACAGATGCTGGTGGTCAGCGCGCTGGGCGCGAACAGCCGCTCGCCGTTCTTCTACAACCGCGTGAAGGGGGAAATGGAAGATACGCTGATAGCGCAAACCTGGCCGCGTCTGACTATTGCCCGCCCCTCAATGCTGCTGGGACATCGCCAAACCCGTCGCTTAAACGAAGTCGTCATGCTGCCGATTTTTAAAATGCTGCCCGGCAATCTCAAAGCCATTGAATCGTTGGACGTGGCAAAAGCCCTGCTTTTTGAAGCGTTCAACCCCGTTCGGGAAGGAGTAACGATTGTTAATTCTGCCGAACTACGAGAACGCGCTCAGTACTATGCCGTGGAGTAATTATTCCAGAGAGCTTATGTGGCATTATTTACGTTGGTTTTGTAAATAAAAGCCACATTATTACGTGGCTTTTTAATAGCAAAGGCATGCCGCTCAATAAACTATTGAGAAGATAACTGTCAGGTGTTAAAGGCTAAATATTAAAAGGACTGCAGGTAATCAATATATCCTTTAGCACTGCTTTCCAGTTGCTGGGCGGAAACTTCATATTCGGCGCCATAAAATGCGTAGAAAGGCTGATAATCCGCTTCGACATATTTCGCGGTCATTTCAAACGGCAGAAGTATTTCCTGTAACGAATGCTGATAGCGGCCGTCAGGGGAAAAATCCTCCTCTTTGATGCCGGCACTCACTGCCAGTGCGAACTTACGGCCTCTGAGCTTATGCCCGCTGGTAGAGCCGTAGGCCCAGCCATAGGTAAAGACCTCATCCAGCCACTGCTTTAACAACGGTGGGCTGTTAAACCAGTACAGCGGAAATTGCAGAATAATTTTATCGTGTTGTTCAATCAGTTTCTGCTCCCTTTCCACATCAATAACGCCATCTGGATAAGCCTGATAAAGATTGTGGACGGTATATAACGCTGGATGATTTTCTAATTCACTTATCCAACGCTTATTAATTTTAGACTCATTAATATTCGGATGAATAACAACAATTAACGTCTTCATGGTTAATTCCTCTTGAGGTCGCTGTCCATTATCGTTTGTTTGATGTTTGCATCATAGGGAGCTTTAAATTAAAGTACAATACTGTCATTGTTGATATGTACTATACCAAAGGATAGTGTTATGAGCGAAAAGGCTGTGCCGGATTCTTGCGCATTTATGGGCGACACGGGCTTTGCCTACACGCTGTCGCTGGTGAATGGGAAATATAAAATGATCATTCTCTATGCGCTGGCTGAGCATAAGCCGGTGATTCGCTTCAACGAGCTCAAGCGCAGCATTGAGACTATTTCGTTCAGAACCCTGAGCCTGACGCTGAAAGAGCTGGAGAATGACGGGTTGATTATCCGGAACGAATATCCGCAAATTCCACCCAAGGTAGAGTACAGCCTTTCAGAGCGTGGTAAGTCGCTGATCCCGGTGTTGGATATGATGTGTGAATGGGGAAACGTACACCGCTATGATATGCTGCAGTGAAGCTCCCCGCCTGCTATCGGGAAGCCTGATTTAACGCAGATGATGAACGACCTGGTTACTGCTGCCTCGCCAGATAAGCGCCGGATCTTTTAAATCCTGAACAAACTTACCGTCCACCAGCACGTTGATTAACGCTACCACTTCCTGCTGTGCGGCGTTCAGTTCATCGATCTTATATCCCGTCCACACCCAGATGTCCTTGCCCGGGCATTCGGCACGCACGCGCTGCACCAGCTTTAGAATCTCGGGCACGTTCTGCGGATGCAGCGGATCGCCGCCCGAAAGCGAGATTCCCTGGCGCTTAACGCGGGTGTCGTTCAGGTCGGTAATAATGCGATCGGCCATTTCTGCGGTAAACGGCATGCCCGAATTTACGCGCCAGGTGCTTTTGTTGTAGCAGCCGGGGCATTCATGCACGCAGCCTGAGACAAACAGCGTGCAGCGAGTGCCGGGGCCATTGACGATGTCGACGGGGTAGTACTGGTGATAATTCATTTTCGCATCTCAATTGACGCCATAGCTGTCTCACTCACCCCGGCCCTCTGTCACAGGAGAGGGAGAAAACTAGCGCGCGGCGTAAGTATTTACACAGACTGTTCCCTCTCCCCTTAGGGGAGAGGGTTAGGGTGAGGGGAGTTCGCTTTATGGCTTAACCGATCTGCCCGTTGCCCAGGTGCTTCACGCGGCGCTTAACTTCTTCCTGCTTGCCGGCGTTAAACGGACGTGCGTCCGGGCTGCCGAGATAACCGCATACGCGGCGGGTAACCGACACGCGCGCCGCATCGTGGTTACCGCATTTCGGGCAGGTAAAGCCCTTGCTGGTACATTCGAACTCGCCGGTGTAGCCGCACTCGTAGCATTCATCGATTGGCGTATTGGTGCCGTAGTAAGGCACGTGCTTGTAGCTGTAATCCCACACATCTTCCAGCGCCCGCAGGTTGTGCTGGATGTTCGGGTACTCGCCGTAGCAAATGAAGCCGCCGTTAGCCAGAGGTGGGTAAGGTGCTTCGAAATCGATTTTGTCGTAAGGATTCACCTTTTTCTCCACGTCGAGGTGGAAGCTGTTGGTGTAGTAGCCTTTGTCGGTAACGCCAGGCACGACGCCGAACTCAGCGGTATCCAGACGACAGAAGCGGTCGCACAGGTTCTCACTTGGCGTGCTGTAGAGGCTAAAGCCGTAGCCGGTTTCTGCCTTCCAGCTGTCGGTGGCTTCGCGCAGACGAGCCACGATAGCAACAGCTTTCTTACGCAGGGCTTCGCTGTCATACACGTGCTGATTACCGAACAGGGCGTTCACCGTTTCGTGGATGCCGATGTAGCCCAGGGAAATGGACGCCCGGCCATTTTTAAAGATCTCAGACACGTCGTCGTCGGCCTTCAGGCGCACGCCGCAGGCGCCTTCCATATAGAGGATCGGGGCCACTCGGGCTTTGACGCCTTCCAGGCGGGCAATGCGGGTCATCAGCGCTTTACGCGCCAGCAGTAAGCGTTCGTCCAGCAATTTCCAGAAGGTGGCTTCATCCCCTTTGGCTTCCAGCGCAATGCGCGGCAGGTTCAGGCTGATCACGCCGAGGTTGTTACGCCCGTCGTGGATCTGCTCGCCGTTTTCTTCGTATACGCCGAGGAAGCTGCGGCAGCCCATTGGCGTTTTAAACGAGCCGGTGACTTTCACCACCTGATCGTAATTAAGAATGTCCGGGTACATGCGTTTGGACGCGCATTCCAGTGCCAGTTGCTTAATGTCGTAGTTGGCGTCGCCGAACTTATGGTTCAGACCGTCCTGGATCGCAAAGACCAGTTTTGGGAACACCGCGGTCTTGCGATTTTTACCCAGGCCGGCGATGCGGTTGCGCAGAATCGAAGTCTGGATCAGGCGTGATTCCCAACGGGTACCGAGGCCAAAACCAAAGGTGACAAACGGCGTCTGCCCGTTGGCGGTATGCAGGGTATTCACTTCGTATTCAAGGGACTGGAAGGCGTCGTAGCACTCCTTCTCGGTGCGGGAGTGAGCATATCCCTCCGCGTCGGGGATCTGCCACTCTTCAGCAATTTTACGGTGCTTGTTAAAGCTTTCGGTCACAAACGGGGCCAGCACTTCGTCGATGCGGTTGATGGTGGTTCCGCCGTAAATATGGCTGGCAACCTGGGCGATGATCTGCGCGGTAACCGCCGTTGCGGTAGAAATGGATTTTGGCGGTTCGATCTCGGCGTTACCCATTTTAAAGCCGTGGGTCAGCATACCTTTGAGATCGATAAGCATGCAGTTGAACATCGGGAAAAACGGAGAGTAGTCGAGATCGTGATAGTGAATATCGCCGCGCTCGTGCGCGAGCACCACGTCGCGCGGCAGCAGGTGCTGCTTGGCATAGTGCTTGGCGACGATCCCGGCCAGCAGGTCGCGCTGAGTGGGGATCACTTTACTGTCTTTGTTAGCGTTCTCGTTGAGCAGGGCGGAATTAGTCTGCTCAACCAGGCCACGAATTTCCTGGTTCAGGCGGCCACGCTTCTCGCGCTCAATATCGCGGTCATGGCGATACTCAATATAGGCGCGCGCCAGCTGCTTGTAGTTTCCGGCCATGAGCTGGTTTTCCACGGCGACCTGGATCTCGCCGATGTCGACCTGGCTGCGACCGGCCATCTGCTGACTGACGATATCTGCGACGGTGGCGCAATAGTCCGCGTCATCGACTCCCGCTGCTTTAGCTGCACGCAGAATGGCTTCTCTGATGCGCTCTGAAGTGAAAGGTACCTTGCACCCGTCTCTTTTCATCACATGCGGTGTCATGATTTCTCCGTTTATTTTTAGGTTATCCACAAATGTAGGGGGATCTCCGGGAGCTCGTAGCCAGTTGTCCTGTCAAAATTTCCCGAAAGTTGGCCCTTTTTATCCACAGATAATCCCCAAGCTTATCCTGAGGGCGTTGTCGTTATAATAGTCGATGAATACAACATGTAGGGCCGGGGTGCATTCTAAGTTCTATATATAGTGATTTGCATCAAACATGTTTGCGATTTTATTGATTCAGAACAAAGTAAATCGGGGGCGGTAGAAACGGCGGGCGTTGTCTATGGGAGGGAAATTATCCGATTAATTTTTCGTATAAATATTCTACAAACACCCGAGTCTTTGGCGGGATTTTTCCTCCGGCATACTTCACCCAGAGCTGCTGCGGCTCGGGGGCTGAACCCTGCAAAATCGGCACTAACTTGCCTTCGGTGATGGGACGGGTGAGATACCAGTCGGCGAGATAAACGATCCCCATGCCGGACAGCGCGGCATCCATCAGAGAATCCGGCGAGGTGGAGATAAACCAGGCTGAAGGCTCATCAAACAGCGTTTCGTTATTCATCCATTGCTGAAGGCGCCCGGTGCCGGAGTTGCGGTGGATGAGGCAGCGATGCTTCGCGAGATCTTCTGGCGTTTGTGGCGTTCCGTGTTGAGCTAAATAGGCCGGTGACGCCGCCGTAATCATTTTCGAGGTATACAGCTCGCGCGCCACCACGCGGTTATCTCTTACCGTGCGGTGGCCGATGGCCACGTCAATGCGCTCGCCAATGAGGTTGACGCTGCGGGCTTCCATCGACATCTCAAAGCGAATCAGCGGATAGCGCCGCTGGAATTCGGCCAGGATCGGCATCAGGCAGTGGCGGCCAAAGCCAGGGATCACGCTGACGCGCAGCAGCCCCGAAGGTTCCGCCCCCGGATTAACCAGCGCCTGGTTCAGCGCCTGCCACAGCGGAGCAACCTCTTCACGCAGCGCAGTCCCTTCTTCAGTCAGCACCACAAAGTGCGTATTGCGCACAAAGAGCATGATGCCCAGCCGCAGTTCAAGCTGACGTATGCTTTTGCTCACCGCCGCGGGCGTAATACCCAGCTGACGAGCTGCCTCGGAAAAACTCTGGCAGTCTGCCGCCGCCAGAAAAGCGGGAATGAGCCGATGAACGTCAGCGGAAAGCATCATACTTGTAACCTTTGGTTGAAACAGATGTGCCATGTTATGGACTACAGGTAAGCCCTGTCATCTGAAAAGATAGCCTCATCCCAAAAATGAGGTCTGAAAGATGAATAAAATATTAGTGCTGGCGGCACATCGTGCCCCTGAAGAATCCCGTATTAACCGCGCCGGCGTTACGGCCCTGAAAAGCATCGCAGGCGTCACCGTGCACGAACTTAAGCGTGAGTACCCGGATCATCAGATTGACGTTGAGCGTGAACAGGCGCTGCTGGTGGAACATGACGCGATTGTGCTGATGTTCCCGTTCTGGTGGTACAGCTCCCCGGCGATCCTCAAAGACTGGCAGGATCAGGTGCTAACCTTTGGCTTTGCCTACGGGACTAACGGGACCGCGCTGCACGGCAAAAAGCTGATGGTCATGACGTCGACGGGCGGCCAGGCGGAGGCTTATCGTGCAGAAGGTGCTAACCGCTACACGGTGGAAGAGTTGCTGCTGCCGTTCCACGCGATGGCGAATAAGACCGGTATGATCTGGCAGGCACCTGCGCTTATTCAGGGGGCGAATACGATTACGGAAGCGCTGATCGACGAAGGCGTTAACGGCTGGCTGAGCCGGGTTCAGGCGCTAAAAGGGTGATTTCCCCTCACCCCGGCCCTCTCCCCAAAGGGGCGAGGGGGCAAACAACGGGGTAAAGCAGTACTCAATCTATTCCCTCTCCCTTTCAGGGAGAGGGGTAGGGTGAGGGTCAGAAGCGACATTGGGGGTTGTCAGTAATCAGACTAACGCTTAATCCAGTACACCGCCTCAAACGGCCTCAGGCTCATCTCCGCAGGTTTAGGGGCGGCATCAGCGTAGTTACTCATCAGTACTTCCCATTCACCTTCGTGCCCTTCCAGCTGCAGCCATTGCGCCTCTGCGCTAAGGTTTGCGGCAACTACCACCGTCTGGCCTTCATGTTGGCGGCTGTAGCTCCACACCAGCGGGTGCTCCGGCAGCAGATCCTGATAATTCCCCCAGGTCAGCACCGGCTCGGCCTTACGCAGCTTGATCAACTGCTGGTAGGTATAGAAGACCGACTCTTTGTCCTCCAGCGCCGCTGCGGCGTTGACCGTCTGGTAGTTATCGCACAGGCCAATCCACGGCGTGCCTTCGCTAAAGCCGGCATTACTGCCCGCATCCCACTGCATCGGCGTGCGGCTGTTGTCGCGTGACTTACTGGCAAGAATAGCCATCAGCGTGTTGCTGTCGCGTCCAAGGGTTCGCAGCTCGGCAAACATATTCAGGCTTTCCACGTCGCGGTACTGATCGATGCTGGAGAAATGCGGATTGGTCATCCCAATCTCTTCCCCCTGATAGATGTACGGCGTGCCTTGCATGCCGTGCAGCACCATCGCCAGCATCTTCGCGGAGGTGGTTCGCAGCTCGCCTTCGTGACCAAAACGGGAAACTATGCGCGGCTGGTCGTGGTTACACCAGAACAACGCGTTCCATGCCACGTTGTGCATACCCTGCTGCCAGTGGTTGAAGATTGACTTCAGCTCCACGTAGTCAGGTTTTGCCAGCGTCCATTTCTCACCGCCAGGATAATCCACCTTGAGGTGATGGAAGTTAAAGGTCATCGACAGCTCGCTGCCGTCGAGAGCGCCATATTTCTGGCAGTTATCCAGCGAGGTGGAGGACATCTCGCCGACGGTCATCAGGCCGAGCGGCTTAAAGGCATCGCGGCTGAATTCCCGCAGGTACTCGTGAACCCGTGGGCCATCGGTGTAAAAACGACGCCCATCCCCGCCGTGCACGTCATTCGGGAACGTCTGGTCTTTTGACACCAGGTTAATTACGTCGAGGCGCAGGCCGTCTACGCCGCGGTTGGCCCAGAACTCGCAAACCTGCTTCAGCTCGGCGCGAACCGTCGGGTTTTCCCAGTTAAGGTCTGCCTGCTCAGGCGCGAAAAGATGCAGATAGTATTGCCCGGTTTCCGCCTGCCACTGCCAGGCGTTGCCGCCAAACTTCGAACGCCAGTTATTCGGCAGAATATCCGGCGTGCCGTCGCGCCAGATATAGAACTCGCGGTACGGGCTGTGTTTATCCTGCGCCTGCTTGAACCAGTCGTGCTCCGTGGAGGTGTGGTTAAACACCATATCGAGCACCAGACGAATACCGCGCTGGTGGGCTTCGGCCACCAGCAAATCAAAATCTTCCAGCGTGCCGTAGGTCGGATCTATCGCGCAGTAGTCAGCGACGTCGTAGCCGTTATCTATCTGAGGCGACACATAAAACGGCGTCAGCCAAATGGCATCTACACCCAGCGTTTTGAGGTAATCCAGACGCTGAATCACGCCCTTCAGATCGCCGGTCCCGCTGCCGGTCGTGTCCTGGAAACTCTTCGGGTAAATCTGGTAGATGACGCCGTTCTGCCACCACGGAGGAGTGATATTCATAGCGAGTTCCTGCTAGCTGAAGGGGCGGAATTGCCCCATAAACTGATGACAAACTTCTGGCAGTAGAAAGAACCGTAAGTGCCATCAAAAATAAACAAGGAAAATCAACGGGCTGATTTTCAGCTGATAACCCACAAAGCGAGAAAAAGTCACTTTGCTCTGACGAAAAGGGGGCATTTCTGCCCCCGGTCTATCTCACTACACCACCAGCAGCGTGCCCTGGCGGAATTTACGCTTGTAGACGATGGAGGTCAGGATAATCGGCACAATCACCGCGATAACAATTGCAATGGCGTAGACGCCCCAGAACTTAGGCTGAATGGACAGGATGCCCGGCAGACCGCCGACGCCAATCCCGTTCGCCATCACGCCGTTCAGGCCGCACAGCAGGCCAGCCAGGCCGGAACCGACCATCGCGCACAACATCGGGAAGTGGTACTTCAGGTTGATCCCGTACATAGCCGGTTCGGTGACGCCGAGGTAGGCAGAAATGGCCGCCGGGACGGAGATTTCACGTTCATTCTGCTTGCGGCTACAGATAATGATGCCGACAACCGCAGAAGCCTGCGCGATGTTAGACAACGCAATCAGCGGCCAAACCGGTGTCCCGCCCAGGCTCTGGATCATCTGCATGTCGATGGCCAGCGTGGTCTGGTGAACGCCGGTAATCACCAATGGTGCATACAGGAAACCAAACAGCGCGGCGCCGATAGGGGCGAAGCTGCCGGTCATCAGGTGGCGAACCGCGAACGCCACGCCGTCGCCGATCATACGGCCAAACGGCCCGATGACGGTGTGCGCCAGGAAAACAGCCAGGATCAGCGAGCAAACCGGCACGATAACCAGATAAAGATAATCCGGCACGATACGCTTCATCCGAGTTTCGATGAAGCCGAGCGCCAGACCGGCCAGCAGCGCCGGGATAACCTGCGCCTGGTAACCGACTTTCTCAATAGTAAACCAGCCGAAGTTCCACACTTCCGGGATCTTGGTGCCCAGTTCGTAGGCGTTCATCAGCTGCGGGGAGACCAGCGTAACGCCCAGCACGATGCCGAGGATCGGCGTGCCGCCCATTTTCTTCACCGCAGACCAGCAAATGCCCACCGGCAGATAGAAGAAGATCGCCTCGCCAATCAGCCACAGGAAGTCATAGACGGTTTTCAGCGCCGGGTACATCTGGGCAAGGGTTTCCCCGTTGCTCATCGGCAGGTCGCCAATGACGTTACGGAAACCGAGGATCAGGCCTCCGCTGATCAGCGCAGGCAGCAGCGGGAAGAAGATCTCTGCGAAGTGGGAGATCAGCTGCTCGTGCCATTTCATGTTTTGACGCGCCGCCGTTTTGGCCTGCTCCTTGTCGGCGGAGTCCAGCCCGGTCGTGGCGATCAGCGCTTTGTAGTAATCATCCACATCGGTACCGATAACCACCTGGAACTGGCCGGCATTGGTAAAGCAGCCTTTCACCATGGGCAGATTTTCGATCTCTTTAGGATGGGCATTTTCGGGATGGTTCAGCACAAAACGCAGTCGGGTAATGCAGTGGCTGACGGTGGCGATATTCTCGCGCCCGCCAACCAGTTCGATCAGTTTGTCGATGTCTTGTTGTTTTACTTTGCTCATAAGTAACACCCTGGGTAGGAGGTAATGACCTGTTGTAAGGGTAGCCAGGTTTCTATTTTGCGAAAATGGGAACGTTCCCGAAACCGGGCGAAGATCACAAAATCCCGATCAGGGGCGGTTTTATTGCAGGTGACTAGGGATGACGATTTGCCGCAGCTGTTGGCCCTGAGAAATCTGCCCGATCAGTTGCAAAGCCGCGGCGCGACCGGCTTCGGCGTAGCCTGGGTCAACGGTAATGATTTCAGGATGCAAGAATTTCATCAGCGGCGTGTTCCCCACGCTCGCCAGTTGAATATCGCTGCGGTTTTGCTGCTGGAGATATTTGCTTGCGCCCAGCGCCAGGGTGTCAGTGGCGCAAAGCAGGGCGGTGGTTTTCGGGGTCAGAACTTCAACCACATGCTCGTAGCCCTGCTTCATGGCAAGGCCGGGCAGGGCGGCATTTGGAACGATATCGTGGTCACGGCAAAAAGCGAGATACGCCTGGTGGCGGCGGTAACCGGTGGTGACGTCGCCGTGCGGTACGCCAAGGAAGCTGATGTCCCGGTGACCCTGCTGATAAAGCGTGGACATCAGGATGTGAATAGAGCCTTCATCGTCATAACACACCGAAGCGAAGCCGCTGGCGTCTCGCGCCATCAGCACCAGCGTGGAACGCCATGGCTGCAGCACTTTCTCGTTGATGCCGGTGAAGCCAAACAGAATCACGCCGTCGATGTTGCGGCGGCGCAGCATGCCAAGATGCTCCTCAACCATCTCTGGTGAGAACTGGCTTTCCATCATGATCGGATCGTAGCCCTGCTCGTAAAGGCAAGGCAGCATGGTTTGCACCGCCAGATTTTCCGACAGGGAGTCCAGGCGGGTCACGATAATGGCGACGACTTTATCGCTTTGGCCCCGCATCGCGCGCGCCGAGCGGGAGGGGGAAAACTCATGCTGCTGCATTACCGCTTCAACCCGTTCCCGCGTGCGGGCGCTGACGCCGCTTTCATTGTTCAATACGCGAGAAACGGTAGATTTCCCCACGCCGCTCAGGCGGGCAATATCTTTGATGGTAAGGCGACTTTGCATGGTTGTTCTTTTCCCTGGCGGTCACGGTGCAAATTGGCTGGTTAGGCAATGGCGGCTAGCCCTGTTCCCTTTGGGACACGAATGCGGTGATTGTCACTCGTTTGCCACCAACCTGTAATCCGGATTATTTAGAATATACTTATCAGGAGTAAAGTTTTAACGCGCTATCCCGTTCCCGATATGGGCAAAATCTGGTTTACAGACGGTTTAGTTTTACGGGCGTAGTATACCTGGCATTCTCATTATGCCAGAAGGCGTAATGCTATTTTTCTTTCAACGCTACCGGAGATGACATGGAACCCGATCCCAGTCCTCACCCTGAAGTAACAGGAATTTTCCGGTAAGCCACAGGTTAACGCCCGCTGCCTTACCGGTTTTGTAAGGCAGTGACGACCGCTCTCTTTTACGTCCCTGCTTGTTGATGCTCTCCTGCCTGATGCAGCTTTGTTGCGCCTGCAGGAAACTTAGGTACCGCTCAAGACGGTGCTAAGGACGTTTATGCAATTCAAAAACCTCACACGCCAGCTGATGTCCCAGCTGAGCCGCCATCTGCCGCGCCGCCTGGTGCAGCGCGATCCTATGCCTGACGGGAAAGTGGTGGCGAAGGCCGCCGATATTCCGGCGACGCTGACCCAGGCCTGCCTGAAATATGCCGCCGCCAGCGAAGAGCAGCTCTACGTTGAGTTTGGCAGCCACCCGGAAGGGCTGGACGCTCGCGAAGTCGAAAAGGCGCGTGAAACCCACGGTCTGAACCAGATCCCGGCGCAGCAGCCCGCGCCGTGGTTTGTGCATCTCTGGGTTTGTTACCGCAACCCGTTCAACCTGCTGCTGACGGCGCTGGGGATTTTCTCCTACGCAACGGAAGATGATCTGTTTGGCGCCAGCGTCATCGCGCTGATGGTGGTCATTTCCACGCTGCTGAACTTCATCCAGGAAACCCGCTCCACCCGCGCGGCGGATGCGCTGAAGGCGATGGTTAGCAACACTGCGACCGTGCTGCGTGTGATCAACGAACAGGGTGAATATGCTTATGTCGAAGTTCCGCTGGACCAACTGGTGCCGGGGGATATCGTTAAGCTTGCCGCAGGTGACATGATCCCGGCGGATCTGCGCGTGATTCAGGCGCGTGACCTGTTTGTTGGCCAGGCGTCGCTGACCGGGGAATCTCTGCCGGTCGAGAAAGTTGCCGTCAGCCGCCAACATGACCAGCACAACCCGCTGGAGTGCGACAACCTCTGCTTTATGGGTACCAACGTGGTGAGCGGCACCGCGCTGGCGATGATTATCGCCACCGGCGGCAACACCTGGTTCGGCCAGCTTGCCGGGCGTGTCACCCAGCAGGAAAGCGAACCTAACGCCTTCCAGCGCGGGATCAGCCGCGTAAGCTGGCTGCTGATCCGCTTTATGCTGGTGATGGTGCCGGTGGTCCTGCTGATTAACGGCTTCACCAAGGGCGACTGGTGGGAAGCGGCGCTGTTCTCGCTCTCCGTTGCCGTCGGCCTGACGCCGGAAATGCTGCCTATGATTGTGACCTCCACGCTGGCGCGCGGGGCGGTCAAACTGTCGAAGCAAAAAGTCATTGTGAAACACCTGGATGCTATCCAGAACTTTGGCGCGATGGACATCCTGTGTACCGATAAAACCGGCACCCTGACCCAGGACCGCATCGTGCTGGAAACCCACACCGATATCTTCGGTGAGCAAAGCGATCGCGTGCTGCATACCGCCTGGCTGAACAGCCACTATCAAACCGGCCTGAAAAATCTGCTCGACGTGGCGGTACTGGAAGGCGTCGATGCCGATCACGCCCGCACGGCGGTTGCCCGCTGGCACAAAATAGATGAAATTCCTTTCGACTTTGACCGTCGCCGCATGTCGGTTGTGGTCTCCGAGCAGGCCGACGTGCATCAGCTAATCTGCAAAGGCGCGCTGCAGGAGATCCTCAACGTCTGTACCCACGTGCGCCACGGGGACGAAATTGTGCCGCTCAGTGAAGGGATGCTGGCGCGCATTCGCAGCGTAACCGACTCGCTAAACAGCCAGGGTCTGCGCGTGGTTGCCGTTGCCACCAAATTCCTGCCAGCCCGCAGCGCAGACTACAGCCGCGTGGATGAGTCCGACCTGATCCTCGAAGGCTACATTGCCTTCCTCGATCCGCCGAAAGAAACCACCGCTCCGGCGTTAAAAGCGCTGAAAGCCAGCGGCATCGCGGTGAAAATCCTGACCGGCGACAGCGAACTGGTCGCGGCGAAAGTATGCCGTGAAGTCGGTCTGGAAGTCGGCGACCTGATTATCGGCAGCGACATCGAAGAGATGAGCGATGACGAGCTGGCTCGTGTGGCGCTGCAAACCACGCTGTTTGCCCGCCTGACGCCGATGCACAAAGAGCGTATCGTTCGCCTGCTGCGCGGTGAAGGCCATGTGGTTGGCTTTATGGGCGACGGCATCAACGATGCTCCAGCGTTACGTGCGGCGGATATCGGTATTTCCGTTGATGGCGCGGTGGATATCGCCCGTGAAGCTGCCGACATCATCCTGCTGGAAAAAAGCCTGATGGTGCTGGAAGAGGGCGTGATTGAAGGCCGTCGTACCTTCGCCAACATGCTCAAGTACATCAAAATGACCGCCAGCTCCAACTTCGGCAACGTCTTCAGCGTGCTGGTGGCCAGTGCCTTCCTGCCGTTCCTGCCGATGCTGCCGATCCACTTACTGATTCAGAACCTGATGTACGATGTCTCGCAGGTCGCGATCCCGTTTGATAACGTCGATGATGAGCAAATCAAGCAGCCGCAGCGCTGGAATCCGGCCGACCTGGGCCGCTTTATGGTGTTCTTCGGGCCGCTCAGCTCCATCTTCGATATCGTGACCTTCGGCGTGATGTGGTGGATTTTCAAAGCCAATTCCCCGGAAGCGCAAACGCTGTTCCAGTCCGGCTGGTTCGTGGAAGGCCTGCTGTCGCAGACGCTGATTGTGCACATGATCCGTACCCGTCGCATTCCGTTCCTGCAAAGCCGTCCGGCCTGGCCGCTGATGGTGATGACGCTGCTGGTGATGGCGCTCGGGATTGCGCTGCCGTTCTCCCCGCTGGCGGAGTATCTCCACCTGCAGGCGCTGCCGCTGAGCTACTTCCCGCTGCTGGTGATCATCCTGGCAGGCTACATGATGCTGACTCAGGCGGTAAAAGGTTTCTATAGCCGCCGTTACGGCTGGCAGTAATCCAAATATTGGCGAGATGTGATCCACGTCTCGCCGCCGCCTTGCTGAAAAATCCTTCGCGTGATAACAGATTGTTTTTGCTGTTTTCTGGCCCGTCACGTGAAAGGATTATCCATGTTCAAATCGCTTCGTTTCAGCCTGCTGGCCGCAGGTATCGCCGTTGCCTGCCAGGCGCAGGCCGCTCCCGCAGGGGATCTCCCGCTAATGCCCTGGCCGCAGCAGGTCGAACTCCCGGCCACGCAGGGCAGCCTGCCGCTGACTAACGCCGTGTCTATTGCCATTAGCGGCGACAAGCTCGAAGGGGCTATTGACCGCTGGCGGCAGCGCATCAGCCTGCAAACCGGCTGGCAGCTTCAGCCTGCGGCTGCACAGCCGGCCAAACCCACGATTGCTATTCAAATTAAACAACCCGTTGATCCACTGCCTAAAGCTGACAGTGACGAAAGTTATGCCTTAAGCGTGACGGCGGACGGCGTGAAGCTCACTGCTAACACGCGATTTGGGGCAATGCGCGGCATGGAGACCTTGCTGCAGCTGATTCAAAATGGCCCGCAAAACACGTCGATTCCTTATGTCGAAATCAAAGATGTCCCGCGTTTCCCGTGGCGCGGGCTGCTGCTTGATTCGGCTCGCCACTTTATGCCGGTGAACGACATTCTCCGTCAGTTGGACGGGATGGCCGCCGCCAAGCTGAACGTCTTCCACTGGCACCTGACGGACGATCAGGGCTGGCGCTTTGCGTCGACGCATTATCCAAAGCTGCAGCAGCTGGCGAGCGACGGGCAGTTCTACACTCAGGCGCAAATGAAACAGGTGGTACGCTATGCCACCTCGCTGGGCATTCGCGTGGTGCCGGAAATCGACCTGCCGGGCCACGGTTCCGCGCTGGCTGTCGCTTACCCGGAGCTGATGAGCGCGCCGGGGCCTTACCAAATGGAGCGCAACTGGGGCGTTCTGAAGCCGCTGCTAAACCCGGCAAACGAAGCGGCCTACAAATTTGTTGATACGCTGATTGGCGAAGTTACAGCCATTTTCCCGGACAGTTACTTGCATATCGGCGGTGATGAGGTGGATGACAAGCAGTGGAAAGAAAACGCCGCCATCCAGCAATTTATGAAGCAGCACAACCTGGCGGACTCTCATGCGCTGCAAACGTACTTCAACCAGCGGCTGGAGAAGATCCTCGAGAAACATAAGCGCCAGATGATGGGCTGGGATGAGATTTATCACCCGGATCTGCCGAAGAACATTTTGATCCAGTCCTGGCAGGGGCAGGATTCGCTGGGGGCGATTGCGGCCAACGGCTACAAAGGCATTCTGTCCACGGGCTTTTACCTCGATCAGCCGCAGTCCACCGCCTACCACTACCGCAATGAAGTCCTGCCGGTTGGGCTAAACGGGGTGGATCACATCCGCGAGGCCGACAGCGCACAGAGCTGGTTCTTCAGCATGCCTCGCCTGAAAGGCAGTGCGGTAGAAGGCAGTTTTACGCTGGTGAAAAGTGACGGCGGCTGGCGCGGATTCATCGACTTCAAGGGCAAATCCCGCCGTGCAGTTCATGACGTAAAATGGCTGAACCCAACTCAGGTAACCTTTACGGTAGACACCTGGATGGGGGAAACGCGCCCGGTAGTCACGCTGGAAAACGACAAGCTTAATGGCTACTTCCTGGTGGGCAACGTGCGCTATCCGGCGACCGGGCAGAAGCTCGAGGGCATCCCGGATGGCAAACAGCCTGTGGTCCCAACCGAAGCGCAGATGAGCAATATCCTCGGCGGCGAAGCGGCGCTGTGGGCGGAAAACGTGATCTCCCCGCTGCTGGATATCAAGCTCTGGCCGCGGACTTTTGCCGTAGCCGAGCGGCTGTGGTCGGCTAAAGACGTCACAGACGTGGACAATATGTACCAGCGTATGCAGGTCATTGATGCCTGGTCCACGGTCTCCGTTGGCCTGCGTCAGCATACCGAGTCCGTTACACAGCTCACTCGCCTCGCAGGTACACCGGAGATCATGCCTCTGCAAATCCTCGCCCAGGCCATTGAGCCGGCGCAGTACTACACGCGCCAGCATCTGAAATTCCAGGCCGGGAATTACAACCACTTTGAGCCGCTGAACCGCTTTGCCGATGCGCTTGGGGCCGAAAGTGGGCAGGTCAGGGCGATTAACGGTTGGGTGGACAAACTGATTGCCGACAGGGAAGACGGGAACAGTGCGGAAGCGTTGCGCCATATCTTCACTCGCTGGCAGAACAACACCCCGGATGTATTGGCGCTGATCGACGGCAACTACGTGCTAAAACCGCTCAAGCCGGTTGCTGAAGACGTGGACAAGCTCGCCGGGCTGGGCTTAAGGCTGACGGATTTGGTGGCGAAGCAAGGTTCGCTCAGCGATGACGAGCTGAAGGCCATTCAGGCTCAGCTGGATGCTGCGGCGCAGACTCGTGATGAAGTGGTGATTGCGGCGGTGTATCCGCTGGAGAAACTGCTGCGGGCTGCCGTGAAGTAAGAAAGAAATGGCCCCGTGAAAGCGGGGCCAGAAGCAAAGCGCGGCGGCGAACTAGCGACGAACGGCGATAGCTTCGATTTCGATTTTTACGTCTTTCGGCAGACGAGCCACTTCAACGCAGGAGCGAGCCGGGAAGGTCGCATTATGTTCATTGAAGAAAGCTTCGTAGGTGGCGTTCACGGTCGCGAAATCATTCAGATCTTTCACAAACACCGTGGTTTTCACGATGTCGCCCACTTTCAGGCCCGCGGACTCAACGATAGCCTTCACGTTTTCCAGGGACTGACGAGCCTGAGCGGCTACATCTTCCGGCACTTCGCCGGTTTTTGGGTTAACCGGGATCTGCCCGGAAGTGATGATCATGCTCCCGAGATCGACACCCTGAACATAAGGACCGATAGCGGCCGGTGCATTTTCCGTGCTAAGCGTACGTGACATACTTTCTCCTTAGTATTGGATATAAACTCCGCCCATTATAGGGACGGGAAATTGCTTGTCATTAGTGGTCGTTAATCTACCAGAACCACGTGGCGAGCGAACTCTTTCTCGCAATACTTGCACTTCAGGCTGATATCGTCGGCGCGCTGCTTCACGGCGAACGAAGAAGCCACCGGCTCGTTGTGGCTGATGCAGTTGGTGTTCGGGCACAGCAGCACTTTCTCGATGCGATCCGGCAGGCTTGGGGTGCTTTTGCCCACCACTTCGTATTCGTCGATGCGGTTCACCGTGGCGTGCGGAGCGTACAGCGCCAGCTGATTCACCTGCTCGTCGGTCAGGAAAGTATTTTCAATTTTGATCAGATCTTTGCGGCCCAGCTCACGGGACGGCAAATTCAGGCCGATGGTAATACGCTGGTCGGTTTCGGTCAGCTGGAACAGGGTCAGCAGCTTAAAGCCAACCTGAGCCGGAATGTGGTCGATAACGGTGCCGCGCTTGATGGCCTCAACCTGTAATTTATTATCGTGCGTCATCTTCTTGTCCTCTCACTTAAACCAGTTCGCGATTCAACACCAGCGCCAGCAGCGCCTGGCGAGCAAAAATACCGTTCCCGGCCTGCTGGAAGTACCAGGCATGCGGCGTGCTGTCTACGTCGGTGGTGATCTCATCCACGCGCGGCAGCGGGTGCAGCACCTTCATGTTGCCGCGTGCGCCGGCCAGGTCGGCGGCGCGCAGGATAAACTGCGCCTTAACGTTGGCGTACTCAGACGGATCCAGACGCTCTTTCTGCACGCGGGTCATATACAGAATGTCCAGCTCGCCCACCACTTCGTCGATAGACTCGTGGCGGCTCCAGGCAATGCCTTTTTCATCCAGCATGTCGAGAATGTACTGCGGCATCGCCAGGGCAGTTGGCGCGATGAAATAGAAGCGGTTGCCGTTGAACTTCGCCAGCGCCTGGGCCAGCGAATGCACGGTGCGGCCATATTTCAGGTCGCCGACCATGGCGATATTCAGGTTCTCCAGGCGGCCCTGAGTTTCCTGAATGGTGAATAAATCCAGCAGGGTTTGGGTCGGGTGCTGGTTCGCGCCGTCACCGGCGTTCAGCACCGGGATCTCACCGGAAAACTCGGTGGCCAGGCGAGCCGCGCCTTCCTGCGGGTGGCGCATCACAATGGCGTCCACGTAGGTACTGATGACGGAGATGGTATCCGCCAGCGTCTCACCTTTCTTGCCCAGCGAAGTGTTGCTGCTGTCGGAGAAACCCACCACGGACGCGCCCAGACGGTGAATGGAGGTTTCAAACGAGAGGCGGGTTCGGGTCGACGCTTCAAAGAAGCAACTGGCGATAACTTTGTGCTTCAGCAACTCCGGCTGTGGATTAGCTTTTAGCTTTGCCGCGGTTGCCAGCACCAGTTCAAGTTCTTCACGACTGAGATCATTGATGGAAATGATGTGTTTTTTATAGAGCGGGTTAGTCATGCTTCTCTCCTGTTCTCGGGCCGACGGGCAAAAAAAAGGCCCCTCAACGAGGGGCCTTAGCAATTTGGGAATTTAGACATTCGACGGTGCAACGGGAAGAAAAACGCCCTGCCGCGTCTGCTTTCAGACGTCGAGCTGCGACATTTTTTTGAACACAGTAAACCATGCTTCCTCCCGGCAAATTGTGGCGCATTATACGCGCGTGGGTGTTCTCTGCAAGCGCTAAAATCACACTTTTTCAGGGGCGCTGCAATCGGTTGCGGTGCATTCAGGCCTGTCCCAGCATACGCATGATGCGGCGATGCACCAGCGGCGTTTTTTGCACTTCACGCGGCGCAATCCAGACCACGCTGCTGCCGGCGACCACGCCCAAAATCTCTGCGATGGCGTGATGATCGAGAATTTTTGCTATCGCTTTGCCGTAGCCTGACACCGTATGCACCATGACAAATTCGCTGTTGTGCTCAACGCTTAACACCATTTCGGCCACCGAACGCGCCGCGTTGGGCTGGGGCAAAGTCTGCGGGCTAAGAGCATAGATTTTTTGCCCTTTGGCATTGCGCAATTTGATAACGCCCAGCAGCTTGAGCAGGCGGGAGACGGTGGACTGACTGATGGCTTCGAAGCCGTGCTGTTTCAGGTCATGGCGCAGTTGCTCCTGGGAGTGATAACTCTTGTGGCTGATGAGCTGTTGGCACAGTTCAAGCTGGCGCTGCTCTTTCTCGAACGAGAGGCGGGATGTCCTCATGATCTCTATACACTCCTGTGATGGCCGGTGCGTTTTCATTGCACGGTGGATGAACGTAATTTATTGATAGAAATGATTTTTATTAATTTTATCTTTTTAAAATGTTGCCAATGGATGGAGATGAAGCGTTTAACGCCACAATCGTGGCGTTAATGGCGTCAGGCTATCTGTAAATTTCCACTTATGACCAGTTTTAATGTCCATGCGGCCAGAGCCAGAATGGCCACGGCGATCGCCAGTTCATAGCTTTTCAGCAGCGGCTGACCCTGGGTTTTTTTCTGCCACAGGAACACCAGAATGCCCGGCGTGAATAACAGCGAGCTCAGCAACATCGAATCGCCTGCGGCGTAGCAAAGCCAGAAGCCGTAAGCCGTGGCAATCAGGCCAAGCACGATGCCGCCGGTTCGTGATTCCCCCTGTCCATAGCGCTCCCCGGTCCAGGCCAGCTTCAGTCCGTAGGCTGCGCTGAACAGGTACGGAGGTAAAATGGCCGCCGTGGCAATGGAGAATAGCGCCTGGTAGCCGGCGGCGTAGAACAGGGTAAGGATCAGGAAGAGCTGAATTAAGCCATTGGTGATCCACAGTGAAAACGAAGGTGAATGACGGGCGTTCTCTTTGGCGAAAATTTTAGGGAAAATGCCGTCAATTGCCGCGACACGCGGTAATTCTGCGGCAAACAGCGTCCAGGCCAGCAGCGCGCCGGCTACGGACAGAATCACGCCTCCGGCAACGAACTTCGCTCCCCATGCCCCGACCACGCTTTCCAGCACGCCGGCCATCGACGGATTCTTCAGCCCGGCCAGGCTCGCCTGATCGAGGATCCCCATCGACAGCACGCTGACCAGCACGTAAATCGCCAGCGCGCCCAGCAGACCAATGACCGTTGCCTTACCGATATCCTCACGTTTTGCGGCCCGGGCAGAAACAACGGTTGCCCCTTCAATGCCGATAAACACCCAGGTAGTTACCAGCATGGTGTTTTTAACCTGGTCGAAAATTTCCGGGCGAGATCCTTCGACCAGCATCATGCGGCCCCAGAAATCCGCCGTGAACACGCCAATCCGAAAGGCAATCAGCACCGCGACAATAAAGACCAGCAGAATGATGACCTTGACCACGGTGAGGATGGTGTTGATGTAGGCGGCTTCTCGCACCCCGCGAAGTACCAGGGCATGAACTAACCAAAGCACGATGGAGGCGCCGATAATCGACGGCAGGTTATTCCCGTCGCCAAACACCGGAATGAAAAAGCTCATGGCGCTGAACAGCAGCACCGCGTAAGAGACGTTCCCGAGCCAGGCGGAGAACCAGTAGCCCCAGGCGGACTGGAAGCCAATAAAGTCGCCAAACCCGGCTCGGGCATAGCTGTAAACGCCGCCGTCAAGATCCGGGCAGCGAGCGCTGAGATTCTGATAAATAAACGCCAGGCAAAGCATGCCGACGCCGGTAATGGCCCAGCCGATCAGCAATGCGCCGGGGGACGCTACCGAAGCAAAGTTTTGCGGCAGGCTGAAAACGCCCCCGCCAATCATGGAGCCTATAACCAGCGCCACCAGCGCGCTGAGTCCGAGTTTTCTTTCACTGCTTGTGGAGGTGTCTGCGGCACCTTCATGGGTAACATCGGCCATTTCCTTTTCTCCCGCTGCGCGAAGCAGCACAAGGGCAATACGGGCAGCGAGGGGTTCCCACTGCCCGACAGCGTTACGCGCCGAGCGTGGCGACCATCACGGCTTTAATGGTATGCATGCGGTTTTCGGCTTCGTCGAAGACAATGGAGTGTGCTGACTCAAAGACTTCCTCGGTCACTTCCAGCCCCTTCAGGCCGTAGGTTTCTTCGATCTCTTTGCCGACTTTGGTGTGTTCGTTATGGAAGGCAGGCAGGCAATGCATGAACTTGACGTTCGGGTTGCCGGTCGCGTTGAGGACGTTCTGGTTAATCTGGTAGGGCGTCATGATACTTACGCGTTCAGCCCAGGCTTCTTTAGGCTCGCCCATCGAAACCCAAACGTCCGTGTAGAGGAAATCCACGCCCGCAACGCCTTCTTCCACGCTGTCCGTCAGCATGATGCGGCCGCCGGTTTCTTTGGCGATGGCGCGGCATTGCTCGACCAGCGCCGCTTCAGGCCAGAAGGCTTTCGGCGCGACAAGACGAATATCCATGCCCATTTTGGCTGCGCCCACCATCAGGGAATTGCCCATGTTGTTACGGGCATCGCCGAGATAAGCGAAGGAGAGATCCTGCAGTTTTTTACCCGGAGCGTGCTCCAGCATGGTCATCAGGTCGGCGAGGATCTGGGTCGGGTGAAATTCATTGGTTAGCCCGTTCCACACCGGCACGCCAGCGTATTCCCCCAGCTCTTCGACAATGTCCTGGCCATAGCCGCGGTATTCAATCCCGTCGTACATCCGCCCCAGCACGCGAGCGGTATCTTTCATGGATTCTTTATGGCCGATTTGCGAGCCGCTTGGCCCCAGATAGGTCACCAGCGCGCCCTGATCAAACGCGCCAACCTCAAAGGCGCAGCGGGTACGGGTGGAGGTTTTCTCGAAAATCAGCGCGATGTTTTTACCGCATAGCGTTTTTTTCTCTGTTCCGGCCTGTTTGGCGGCCTTCAGTTCACGCGCCAGGTCGATGAGGTACTGAATTTCTGCCGGTTTGAAGTCGAGGAGTTTCAGGAAATTACGGTTTTTTAGGTTGATAGTCATTTTCGTTATCCTTTGAATGAGAAGTTTTTTTACCCTCACCCCGGCCCTCTCCCTGGAAGGGAGAGGGGGGAAATGCTGGTGATTCTGTTTCGTTTCCTGTCCCCTCTCCCCGAGGGGAGGAGGAAGTGCAGGCGGCTCGGTTTTATCCCCTCTCCCCCTGGGGAGAGGGTTAGGGTGAGGGGGCTTTCACGGCTCCCGAATTAACGTGCCTTTCTCCCCGGCCAGAATTGCCGAGCCATCCTCCAGCGCACCTATCCCGGCGATACCGTGGCAACTGGCGACAAAGTGACTGCAGGCGGACACTTTTGGCCCCATCGAGCCTGCATCGAAGCTCATGCTTTCAAGCTCGGCTGGCGTCACGCTGGTGAGCGGGCGCTGCGCTGGCGTGCCCCAGTTGAGATAAACGGCGTCTGCGTCAGTGAGGATCAGCAGGGCGTCGGCCTCTATCTGGCGAGCCAGCAATGCGGCGGAAAGATCCTTATCAATGACGGCTTCAATCCCGTGGTAGCCATCGGCTTTCTCCACCACCGGCACGCCGCCGCCGCCGTTACAAATAACCAGGTGGTCACGCTGGATTAGCGCCGTAATGGCATCGCTCTCGACGATGCGTTTAGGCAGCGGGGACGGCACCACGCGGCGGAAATACTGGCCATCGGCTTTTACCGACCAGCCTTTGTCACGTACCAGCGCATCCGCCTGCTCCTTGCTGTACACCGGGCCGATGTACTTGGTCGGATTGCTAAAGGCCGGATCCTGCGGATCCACTTCAACCTGAGTCAGCAGCACGCTGACTTCGCGGTCAGGCAGATGATTTTTCAGCGCCTGCTGCAGCATGTAGCCGATCATTCCCTGGCTCTCAGCGCCGAGAACGTCCAGCGGATAAGGACTTACGTTTTGGTAGGCGCTGTTTTGCAGGGCCAGCAGGCCGACCTGCGGACCGTTGCCGTGCACCAGCACCACGCGCCAGGCGTGGGTGAGCTGGGCGATAGTTTTTGCCGCCAGCTCAATATTTTTACGCTGCAGGTCGGCTTCCAGCGGTTCACCACGCTTCAGCAGGGCATTCCCGCCGAGCGCGACTACGAGAGTGGGTTTCTGTTGCATATGCTTTCCTCCCTTAAATCCCGTCGCGTTCCAGCGGGCAACTCATGCAACGCGCGCCGCCACGTCCGCGGCCCAGTTCATCGCCTGGAATAGGCAGGACGGTGATCCCGGCTTTGTCGTATTTCTCGTTGGTCCAGATATTGCGTTCGTAGCCGATGACCACGCCGGGGCGAACGGTTAGCACGTTGTTGGCGTCGTTCCACTGTTCGCGCTCGGCTTCAAAAGCATCGCCGCCGGTGGTGATGAGCTTGACCTGATCGATACCCAGCGCTTTTTCGATGGCGTTCACCAGGCTGGTTTCCTGTTGGCGTTTGATGCCGCCGTGGCCGTCAGGGGTTAACGTCCAGCACTGCACGTCTTTGCGGACGACTTCCGGGTAAACGGAGAAGGTGTCGAGATCGAGATGAGTCATGACGGTATCGAGGTGCATACAGGAGCGGTGCTTCGGTAGCTCGACGGCAATCACGCGTGTTGCCTGTTGATGCCTGAATAATGATTCAGCGAGGAACTCAATGCCCTGAGGGGTGGTTCGTTCGGACATGCCAATTAATACCGCACCCCGGCCAATCACTAATACGTCACCGCCTTCCAGCGTGGCATGATCGTAATTAATATTTTCGTCGCCGTAATACTTAATGAATTTCCCGTCGGTGAATGCCGGATGCCAGCGATAAATGGCCCTTAAGTTATTTGTTTCGCGCTGGCGAGCGGCTTTTGCCATTGGGTTAATAGAGACGCCGTTATAAATCCAGCAGGAAGTATCTCGGGTGAATAAATGGTTGGGGAGCGGCTTCATAATAAAGTCTGTTGTGGCATGAATATCCACGACCATATTTTTAATGTGTGTCGGAATTTCCCCATAGGTCAGCCCGCCAGAAAGGCGACGGGCGAGTTCGCGATGTGGCATATCAGCCAGCCAGCCGCGAACATCCGAGGCGAATGCCGGCCCGAGCCGATAGTCTGAAATCTGGGTGTTCAGCAGCCAGGCCTTGGCATCGCTGACGTCCAGCGTTTGCGTCAGCAGGTCGGTTAGCAGCAGAACTTCCACGCCCTGACCGCGCAGCGTATTGGCAAAAACGTCGTGCTCTTCACCGGCGCGCTCAACGGAAAGCACATCGTCAAATAACAATTCCTGACAGTTTGAAGGGGTAAGTCTTTTCAGGCTGAGGTTTGGGCGATGCAGCATCACGCTGCGTAGTTGACCTATTTCGGAGCCGACATAATGTTTGTCCATGACTATTCCTTTGCATTAATTCGGAGATAGACGTGCCATTGGCGCAATAAATATTGCGTCGCGATTTTATTAACCTGTAAAGTTTTCTTCGAGGCGTATATTAATTTCTTCACAACCATTTAATGTGAGATTTATCACGCGCTCAAGGTGGTTTTTATTTGTTTTGTTATTAATTGATGGCTGTCAGAGAACGGTGATTTAACTGAGGTTGATGAATGCATAATTATACGATAAATCGTTTTTAATTATTTTGGTGTGTTAAAAATATGTAAGTTTATTCCTAAGGGTGAATGTCGCAATGTATTGATTATCATTGATTTTTATTTTCTGTTTGCATGATTATTCATTATGGAATCTGTTTAATGCCGTGAAGAGAAGTTCACGGAAAAATAGTTATTTTTATTTTGCTATTAATGCAGTGCATGCAAACTGTGAGCGCAGCGGATTTATTCTTTTTATCTTAATGAAAACAGACTGTTGTGTGGGGCATAAAAAGAGAGGGAGATGAGGTTATGTCCTTTTAGTGCATAAAAAATGCTGGGCGTGCATCAGACGCGCAACATTTTTAGTAATAACCAGGCGGGAGAAAAGAAAACCCCTCGGGCGGAAAGCCGCCGAGGGGCCAGGAGAAGCCCTGGGAGCGAAGAAACTAGTTTGCCAGCGTGGCGACCATCACGGCCTTGATGGTGTGCATCCGGTTCTCAGCCTGGTCGAACACCACGCTGTGGGAGGATTCAAAAACTTCATCGGTGACTTCCATGCCGCCGTGCAGATCGAACTCCAGCGCCATTTGTTTACCCAGCGTGGTTTGATCGTCGTGAAACGCCGGCAGGCAGTGCAGGAATTTGACCTGCGGGTTGCCGGTTAACGCCAGCATGGCGCTGTTGACCTGATAAGGGCGCAGCAGGGTGATTCGCTCGGCCCACTTCTCTTTGGCTTCGCCCATCGACACCCAGACGTCGGTATAGATGAAATCCGCCCCTTTAACGCCCGCGGCAACGTCTTCGGTTAACGTGATTTTTCCGCCAGTCTTTTCGGCCATGGCTTTGCATTCGGCGACCAGCTTTTCATCCGGCCAGCAGGCTTTAGGCGCCACCAGGCGCAAATCTAGCCCGGTCAGCGCGGCAGCTTCCAGCATGGAGTTCCCCATGTTGTTGCGCGCGTCCCCGGCGTACACCAGCGTCATCTCATTCAGGTTTTTGCCCGGCAGGTGTTCCTGCATGGTGAGCAAATCCGCCAGCAGCTGGGTCGGGTGATATTCGTTGGTCAGGCCGTTCCACACCGGCACGCCCGCATAGCTGGCAAGGGTTTCGACGATATCCTGGCCGTAGCCGCGGTACTGGATGCCGTCATAAATGCGCCCCAGCACGCGAGCGGTATCTTTAATTGATTCTTTATGCCCGATCTGACTGCCGCTTGGGCCGAGATAAGTGACGCGGGCGCCCTGGTCGTAAGCGGCAACTTCGAAAGAGCAACGAGTACGAGTCGAATCTTTTTCGAAGATGAGCGCAATGTTTTTACCAGTAAGGTGCTGAATCTCTGTTCCTTTTTTCTTGTCACTTTTCAGCTTGGCGGACAGGGTCAGCAATTCGTTCAGTTGAGCAGGGGTAAAATCGAGCAGCTTAAGAAAGTTTTTCTGATAGAAGTGACTCATTTTTTCCTCGCAGGGCGCAAGCCTTAATTGAATTAAAATTCAATTTATATGTATGAATATTCAATTGCAACCCCGTGTGTTAAAACTTTGCGGTGAAAGGTGGAGGCAAACCCCGGCGTGTGTGAAAATGAGAGTATCTGCCGACACATTTGAGGAAAGGGCCATGGCAAATCCAGAACAGCTGGAAGAACAGCGCGAAGAAACACGTTTAATCATTGAAGAACTGCTGGACGACGGGAGCGACCCGGACGCGCTGTACACCATCGAACACCACCTTTCTGCGGATGATTTCGAAACGCTGGAGAAAGCGGCCGTTGAAGCGTTCAAGCTCGGTTATGAAGTGACTGACCCGGAAGAGCTGGAAGTGGAAGAGGGTGATACCGTCATCTGCTGCGATATCCTGAGCGAATGCGCGCTGAACGCTGAGCTGATCGGTGCCCAGGTTGAGCAACTGCTGAACCTGGCCGAGAAATTCGGTGTGGAATACGACGGCTGGGGCACCTACTTCGAAGACCCGAACGGCGAAGAGGGTGAAGAAGACGGCGACGAATATCAGGACGAAGACGACGACGGCGTTCGTCACTAAAAGTAAGCGGCGCAGCGGCGTTCAGCCGCTGCGCCTGGCATGTGTCATTCTTACCCGATCGGGCAAAATTCTCTTTTTTCCTTTCTTCTTAAATAAATGATTTTCAGGCCACCTATTCTGCCTTAGCATCGTCATCTTGTATTAAAAATGCGCAAATGAGACTAAAGTCTCGCCATTTCAATTATCAGTCAGCACAGGATGTGTAATATGACAGCTTCCAGTCTTACTCCCTCCTCGCCCCCGGCACAAAAAACGCCCAGAACAGGTTTTGAAAAGTGGCAGGACGGTATTAATAAGGCCCCCGGCGATACGCGGTGGAATGCCTGGGATTGTGACATCCAGCGGGTAGTCGATGGATACAATCGCCATCTCTCCTCTACGCCAGGCTACAGGACTTTGGACTGGCATCTGATTAAAGCGATGGTCTGGGTCGAAACGGGAGCCCTGAGCTCTGACTGGCATTTCCGACCGATGCAAATCGGTGTTAAGGGCGATCCTGGGATGACATCTTTCCTGTCCGGTAAGGAAGGCGGTGAGCTCATCCTGCCTGACGCGTGGAAAAAACAGTTAACCGTCGCCACGATCAGAACCACGCCGTTAAATAACCTGCGTGCGGGCATCGGCTATCTGCTGATGCGTATGGCGCAATTCGAGCACCGAACGATACTCACTGTTGACAGCAAAATTTATGACGTCACCGTGAAACCCGGTGACAGCCTGGCAAAAATAGCGAAAGCGCAGGGAAGCACTCTGGAACTGCTGCAAAAGCTTAATCCACAGGTCAAGATTCTCCGTGCAGGTCAGACGCTCAAGTGCCAGAAGGCAAACGCTCGCAGAGTGATTTCCGGATGGCGGAGCATTTCTACCACGACGATCGCTCTTCGCTATAACGGCGGCGGCGATCCTAACTATTCCAGAAAACTCGATTACGCATTATCACTGATTAAAAAAGGGAAGAGCGCTTTATGCAAATGACACTGAAAGCTTGCCTGGTTATCGCCGCTTGTCTGCCGATGCTGGCGCTGGCTGACGATCCTCAGCCAGTTAAGGATGCCACGGCCCTGCGAGAAGCGTGTAGTGAATATGCTGAGGCGGGGATGCGTGACTGTCTGATTAAGCAGTCGAAAGAGAGTGAGCAAGTTTTGGAAAAAGCCAGCAAATCCGCCGCCACCAGAATCGCCGAATGGGATGAAGACCAGCGCTATATCGAGAAAGCTAGCGCAGCGCTCGAGACATCAAATCAACGGTTCATTCATTACCGCAACGGTCAATGCCAGCTTGCGGCTTCGCTCAGCGGAGGTGCGGCAGGCAATGCGCGTGAAATCAGGCGGCTGTCTTGCATGGCTGAACTCAACTATGGTCGCGCTGAGCAGCTAACCCACGCGGTTTCAGGGCTAGCCGTGAAATAGTGCAGCACGCTCTTTGTTGCCGGGCTTACTGACAAAAGTGTGGGCAGTGATTATGCTGTCCTTTACGAAAAGTAAGCGGTGCAGCGGCGTTCAGCCGCTGCGCATCAGGATATCCTCATGGACTACCAGCAACTCCTCTCCCCGATTACCCAATTCCTGCAGTGCCCGACGCCCGAGGCGTGGATTCAAAGGGCACGTCGCCCGGAAAATCTGCCGCTGCTGCTAACCGACCACATGGTGTGCGAGCTGAAAGCCGCGCAAACCGCGATGCTGCTCATCCGCAAATACGTTGCCGATAAAGAGAGTTCCCAGGCGCTGTTGGCCTGGCTGCAGCCTTATGAAGCCTTTACCTTCCGCGACGGCGAGGAACCCGATTTTCTCTCGCTCCACAAAGGGCTGAGCAAAAGCATCATGCCGAAAACGGCGAACGGCTGGGGGCAGCAGCTTATCGACAGCATGGTGCTGCTGATCAAAGAAGAGCTGCACCATTTTTGGCAGGTGCGGGAAATTATGATTGCCCGTAACATCCCGTACGCCAAAATCACCGCCAGCCGCTACGCTAAAGGTTTACTGAGTGAAACTCGCACTCATGAACCGCTGATGCTGGTCGATAAACTTATCTGCGGCGCCTACATTGAAGCGCGATCCTGTGAACGATTTGCCGCGCTGGCGCCGCACCTGGATGATGAATTACAGCGTTTTTACCTGTCGCTGCTGCGTTCTGAGGCGCGTCATTATCAGGATTATTTAACCCTGGCGGAGCAGATTGCCGGGGGCGATATCAGTGAGCGCGTGCGTTTCTTTGGCAAGGTTGAGGCAGAGCTTATCCAAAGCCATGACGACGAGTTTCGTTTCCATAGCGGCGTGCCCGCCGCAGAGTAGAAGGATGTACCATGAACTGGACCCACGTCATTATTGCAGGCTATGTCGGGGCTGCAATCGCCGCGGTGGTAGCGGTTTTCCGCAAGAAGGGCTGGGTCGGTAAAGCGGGCGCGGTGGCTATTGCACTGGTTGCTATCATGGCGTGGAACATCTTTGACGTAAAATACCTTATCCCTCGCGATCGGGCCGGGCAGGAACTGGCCGGGCTGGATGACGCGATGGCCCGGATGCCGGTTTACCAGGTGCTGAAAGAGCAGGAACCCGCGCTGTGGATGTCCATTCGCCAGCAGGCGGTAGAGATGCACCAGCAGGGGAAAACCGAGCAGGAAGTGATCGACACCATCCAGCCGCAGATCCTCGCCGTGGAGACCAAGCGCCTGCAAAGCGCGACGGACGACAACGTCGTGGCGTTTATGCAGGTGAACATGCAGCAAACGGCGATGGTGCAAAAATCCAGTGACGACGCCTGTTTCCGCTTCCTGTTCCCGGACGTGAAGGGCGGCATCAACTCCACGAAAATACTGCCTAAGGATGTGACGATGCGCCGCATGCAGGTAGATGCGGCGATGATGCGCTCCGCCTACGGCGCGGACAAACATAGCGTAACTGACGCCGAGCGCGATCAGGCCCGAAAAGACATTCAGCCCATCGTGCAGCAGTTGACTAAGCGCTACGGGAACGACCTCCAGCTTATGTCGGACCCGCATAAAGCGGTGGGCAAAGAGGGACTGGTCTGTAACCAGGTTCAGGAGCTGTGGCGCAACGTTCTGCAGCTGCCTCCAGCCCGCGCGGCCGGGATCATTCGCCTGTCGGTTGCGCAGGAATAACCCGTAGCGATAGCGATCGAAATCGCTTAAGGCTTGAACAGCTACGTGCTTATCGCTAAGGTAAGCGCGTTTTTTTACCTTCCTGGAAAGCATCATGACCGCTATCGCCCTTATCGACGACCACCTTATCGTCCGCTCCGGCTTTGCCCAACTTCTTGGGCTGGAGGCGGATTTTCAGGTCGTGGCCGAGTTCGGCTCCGGACGCGAGGCGCTGGCCGGGCTGCCGGGGCAGGGCGTGCAGGTGTGTATCTGCGATATTTCAATGCCGGACATTTCCGGGCTGGAGCTGTTAAGCCAGTTACCAAAAGGAATGGCGATCGTCATGCTGTCGGTGCACGACAGCCCCGCGCTGGTGGAGCAGGCGCTAAACGCTGGCGCGCGCGGCTTTTTATCCAAACGCTGCAGCCCCGACGAACTGATTGCCGCCGTGCGCACGGTGGCGACGGGCGGGTGCTACCTGACGCCGGACATTGCCATGAAGCTGGCCGCCGGGCGGCAGGATCCGTTGACGAAGCGCGAGCGGCAGGTGGCTGAAAAGCTGGCGCAGGGCATGGCGGTGAAAGAGATTGCCACCGAGCTGGGACTTTCGCCAAAAACGGTGCACGTGCACCGCGCCAACCTGATGGAAAAGCTCGACGTCAGCAACGATGTGGCGCTGGCGCGACGCCTGTTTGACGGTTGGTAATGCGACCTTTCTTCTCGCGGCTGATTGCCGTTATCGCCAGTTTCTTTATCTTTTCCGCCGGCTGGTTTTGCCTGTGGAGCATCAGCCTGCATCTGGTGGAGCGGCCTGAGCTGGCGGTGCTGTTATTTCCCTTTGGATTGCGTTTAGGGCTGATGCTGCAGTGCCCGCGCGGCTACTGGCCGGTTCTGCTGGGCGCGGAGTGGCTGATGCTTTTCTGGCTCGCGCAGGAAGTGGCGCTGGCGCATCTGCCGCTGTTAATGCTGGGCGGAGTGCTCACCGTCCTGCCGGTGGCGCTCATTTCTCGTTATCGTCATCAGCGTGACTGGCGGACTCTGCTGCGCCAGGGCGGGGCGCTTATCGCGGCCGCTTTGCTGCAGTCGCTACCGTGGCTGAACCAGGGCAGCGATGCCCTGAATGCGCTGCTGCTGACCCTGACCGGTGGGTTAACGCTGGCGCCGACCTGCCTGGTACTCTGGCACTATCTGACCAGCACCGTCTGGCAACCTCTTGGCCCGGCGCTGGTTTCCCAGCCGGTTAACTGGCGCGGGCGGCATCTGATTTGGTATTTACTGCTGTTTGCCGTCAGCCTCTGGCTGCAGTTGGGGTTACCCGCCGAACTCTCCCGTTTTACGCCGTTCTGCCTGGCGCTGCCGATTATCGCCCTGGCCTGGCACTACGGCTGGCAGGGAGCACTGATCGCCACCCTGATGAACGCCATCGCGCTGATTGCCAGCCAGACCTGGCACGATCATCCGGTGGATCTTCTGCTTTCATTGCTGGCTCAAAGCCTGACCGGGTTATTGCTGGGCGCAGGGATCCAGCGCCTGCGTGAACTGAACCAGTCTTTGCAAACCGAGCTGGCGCGAAATCGCCGCCTGGCCGAACGCCTGCTGGAAACCGAAGAAAGCGTGCGGCGGGAAGTGGCGCGGGAGCTGCATGACGACATTGGGCAAACCATCACGGCGATCCGTACCCAGGCCGGGATCGTGCAGCGGCTGGCGCCAGAAAGTGAGGGCGTTAAGCGCAGCGGCGCGCATATTGAACAGCTTTCGCTGGGGGTTTATGACTCCGTTCGTCGTCTGCTGGGGCGCTTACGCCCGCGCCAGCTGGATGATTTATCGCTCGAGCAGGCGATTCGTTCCCTGATGCGCGAAATGGAGCTGGAAAGTCGCGGCATCGTCGGCCATATCAACTGGCGAATCGATGAGCCTCTGCTTAGCGAGGGGCAGCGCGTGACCCTGTTCCGCGTTTGTCAGGAAGGGCTCAATAACATCGTGAAGCACGCTAGCGCCAGCGCGGTAACGCTCCAGGGCTGGCAGCAGGACGAGCGGCTGATGCTGGTGATCGAAGACGACGGCAGCGGTTTGCCGCCGGGGTCCGGGCAGCAGGGCTTTGGGCTTACCGGCATGCGTGAGCGCGTGACGGCGCTGGGCGGGACGTTCGCTATTTCCTGCACTCACGGCACGCGCGTCAGCGTTAGCCTGCCATTACGTTATGCCTGAGGGGCGAGCATGTTCAGTTTTTTAAAAGTCCCGGCAAGCGCCGCGCCGCTTAGCGACAAAAGTGAGATTGATGCCCGCTACCGCTACTGGCGTCGTCATATCCTGATCACTATCTGGCTCGGCTACGCGCTGTTTTACTTTACCCGCAAAAGCTTTAACGCCGCCGCGCCAGAAATCCTCGCCACCGGCGTGATGGAGCGCACCGATATCGGCCTGCTGGCGACGCTGTTTTACATCACCTACGGCCTGTCGAAGTTCTTCTCCGGGATTGTCAGTGACTTTTCCAATGCCCGTTACTTTATGGGCATTGGGCTGATAGCTACCGGCATTGTGAATATTCTGTTTGGCTTCTCGACCTCGCTTTGGGCGTTTGCGCTGCTGTGGGCGCTGAACGCCTTTTTCCAGGGCTGGGGATCGCCGGTTTGCGCCCGGCTGTTGACGGCGTGGTATTCCCGCAGCGAGCGCGGCGGCTGGTGGGCCGTCTGGAACACGGCGCACAACGTGGGCGGGGCGTTAATCCCGATCATCATGGGTGCTGCGGCGCTGCAGTACGGCTGGCGTGTCGGGATGATGATCGCCGGTGGCCTGGCGATTATCGCCGGGTTATTCCTCTGCTGGCGGCTACGCGACAGGCCGCAAACCGTGGGCTTGCCTGCGGTGGGTGACTGGCAGCATGACGCCCTGGAAATCGCCCAGCAGCAGGAAGGCGCGGGGCTGACGCGCAAAGAAATCCTCTACAAGTATGTGCTGGTTAACCCTTACATCTGGCTGCTCTCGCTGTGCTACGTGCTGGTGTATGTGGTGCGGGCGGCGATCAACGACTGGGGTAATCTTTACATGTCCGAAACGCTGGGGGTCGGGCTGGTTACCGCGAACTCGGCGGTGACCATGTTTGAGCTGGGCGGGTTTATCGGTGCCCTGGTGGCGGGCTGGGGCTCGGACAAGCTGTTCAACGGCAACCGTGGCCCGATGAACCTGATCTTCGCGGCAGGCATTCTGCTTTCCGTGGGCTCGCTATGGCTGATGCCCTTTGCCAGCTACGTGATGCAGGCGGCCTGTTTCTTTACCACCGGCTTCTTCGTGTTTGGGCCGCAGATGCTGATCGGCATGGCGGCGGCAGAATGTTCGCACAAAGAGGCGGCGGGCGCGGCGACGGGGTTTGTCGGGCTGTTTGCCTATCTTGGCGCCTCGCTTTCCGGCTGGCCGCTGGCGCGGGTGATCGACATCTGGCACTGGAGCGGCTTCTTTGCCGTGATCGCGATTGCCGCCGGGATATCGGCTTTGCTACTGCTGCCGTTCTTGAATGCCCAGGCCCCGCGCGAGGCTAACGAAGCGTGATACTCCTCACCCTTTTGCGCCATAAAGGGCAAAACTAAGAAATTTTCCCGGTTCGGCCTGGACGCTGTCTCAGGCCAGTTTGCTCGCTGATTTTTACAATGCCTGCCATTAAGCAGGTATTCAAATCAGGAGTCATCCATGCTGGCCTTTCTAAACCAGGTGCGTAAGCCCACCCTGGATCTGCCGCTCGAAGTGCGGCGAAAAATGTGGTTCAAACCGTTCATGCAGTCGTATCTGGTAGTGTTTATTGGCTACCTGACGATGTACCTGATCCGCAAAAACTTTAACATCGCCCAGAACGACATGATCTCCACCTACGGGCTGAGCATGACACAGCTGGGGATGATCGGCCTCGGTTTCTCCATTACCTACGGCGTGGGCAAGACCCTGGTTTCTTATTACGCAGACGGGAAGAACACCAAGCAGTTCCTGCCGTTTATGCTGATCCTTTCCGCCATCTGTATGCTCGGCTTCAGCGCCAGCATGGGCGCAGGCTCGGTTAGCCTGTTCCTGATGATTGCTTTCTACGCTCTGAGCGGTTTCTTCCAGAGCACCGGCGGGTCGTGCAGCTACTCGACCATCACCAAGTGGACGCCACGCCGCAAGCGCGGCAGCTACCTGGGCATGTGGAACATCTCCCACAACCTCGGCGGCGCTGGCGCGGCCGGTGTGGCCCTGTTTGGCGCTAACTACCTGTTTAACGGCCACGTTATCGGGATGTTTATCTTCCCGTCCGTTATTGCCCTGATTGTCGGTTTTATTGCCCTGCGCTACGGCAGCGATTCCCCTGAGTCCTACGGCCTCGGCACCGCCGAAGAGCTGTTTGGCGAAGAGGTCAGCGAAGAAGACAAAGAAGCCGAAGACAATTCGATGACCAAATGGCAGATCTTTGTTGAATACGTGCTGAAAAACAAAGTGATCTGGCTGCTGTGCTTCTCCAACATCTTCCTGTACGTGGTGCGTATCGGTATCGACCAGTGGTCCACCGTGTATGCTTTCCAGGAGCTGAAACTCTCCAAAGAAGTGGCGATTCAGGGCTTCACCCTGTTTGAAGTGGGCGCGCTGGTTGGCACGCTGCTGTGGGGCTGGCTGTCTGACCTTGCGAATGGCCGTCGTGCGCTGGTGGCCTGCGTAGCGCTGGCATTGATCATCGCCACGCTGGGCGTGTACCAGCATGCCAGTAATCAGTACGTTTACCTGGCTTCGCTGTTTGCCCTTGGTTTCCTGGTCTTTGGCCCGCAGCTGCTGATCGGCGTGGCGGCAGTCGGCTTCGTGCCTAAGAAAGCTATCGGCGCGGCCGACGGCATCAAAGGCACCTTCGCTTACCTGATCGGCGACAGCTTCGCCAAGCTGGGCCTGGGGATGATTGCCGACGGGACGCCAATCTTCGGTCTCACCGGTTGGGCCGGCACGTTCGCTGCCCTGGATGCCGCCGCAATCGGCTGTATCGTGCTGATGGCCATCGTCGCCGTGTTTGAAGAGCGCAAAATTCGCCGCGAGAAAAAAATTCAGCAATTGAACATCGCTTAAGCGCATTCTGAACTGTTCCAGCCCGGCATAACGCCGGGCTTTTTTATGCCCGCGAATAACGCCAGCGCGAGGCATTACTGGGTAAAGTGATTGCGCTATACTGCCCGGCATTCATTGATAGCAAATTGTCGTTAAGCTGCCGGGTATTTAACTTCATGATTTGGATTATGTTAGCCACGCTTTGCGTGGTGTTTATTGTCGGCTTTCGGGTGCTCACGTCGGATTCACGGCGGGCTATTCGCCGACTGAGTGAGCGGCTGGGGATCGACGTGGTGCCGGTTGAATCGATGATCGATCAAATGGGGAAAGCACAGGGCGACGCGTTTTTACAGTATTTGCACCGCCCGGATGAGTCCCATCTGCAAAATGCGGCGCAGGTTTTGCTGATTTGGCAGATGGTGATTGTCGACGGCAGCGATCAAAATCTCCAGCAGTGGTATCGAAGGCTGCAAAAAGCCCGGCTTGCCACACCGATTACTGACGCTCAGGTTCGCCTGGCACAGGGGTTCTTACGAGAGATGGAGCCGGAGAAGCCGGAGATCACGGCTTTTCAGATGCGCTATAACGGCTACTTCCAGCCTGAAGATGGCGTGCACTGGCTGCACTAGTGCACGCCGTTTCACAGAGAATTACAGCGTTTTGAGCATGGTGACTTCGCAATCCACATGGCCGGTGCAGCCTAGTGGGGCAGGAATATGCTCAAAGCCTAAATGTTCGTATAGCCCAACGGCTTCTTTCAGAAACGCGGTAGTTTCCAGGTAACAGCGCTTGAAGCCCTGATCCCGGGCGTGATCCAGCGCCTGCAGCGCCAGTTTCTTGGCTAATCCCTGGCCGCGAACCACCGGCAGGAAATACATCTTCTGCAGCTCACAAATGTCCGGCTCGCTACACGATAGCGGCGCCACGCCGCCGCCCCCCACCACTTCGCCGTTGATTTCTACCACCCAGTACGCATGGCCTGGCTGGCTGTAGAGCTGATAAAGCTCGTCAAGATTAGGGTCGGCAACGGTGTAGCCTTTATCGGCGGTCAGGCCGTATTCGGCGGACACCTGGCGAATAACCCGGGCGATAGCCGAATTGTCTTCGGCAGTAATCCGGCGCAGCTGGAGCTTCACATCGACCGGGGCTGTGGTGTTCATCATGTGACTCATAGGCTTAGGGAAGGATAAAAGCAGTTAATAGCACTTCATTACGGAGGGCGCAAGCTGCATAAAAAACGCCCCACACCGAGGTGCGGGGCGAATTATGCCTGGGGCCGATTACAGCGCGGCGATAACGGCCTGCTGCTCAATCAGCTTCGCTTTGGCGTCGGCAAAGCCTTCGAGACGCTCACGCTCTTTGGCGACAACGTCAGCTGGCGCGCGGGCGACAAAGCCTTCGTTGGACAGTTTGCCTTCGATCTTGCCAATTTCGATTTCGATCTTCGCTACTTCTTTCACCAGACGCTCGATCTCAGCGGCTTTATCTACCAGACCGGCCATCGGGATCAGCAGCTCTGCGCCGTCGATAATCTTGGTCACGGAAACCGGACCTTTGTCATCGACTGGCAGGATGGTGATGCTCTCCAGGCGAGCCAGGTTCTGCAGGAAGGTGCGGTTTTCGCTCACGCGACGAATCGCTTCCTCGCTGCAGCCGCGCAGCAGCACGTCCAGACGTTTGCCTGGAGCGATGTTCATCTCGGCGCGAATGTTACGCACCGCGGTGATCACGTCCTTCAGCCATTCGGTGTCTGCGAACGCCGCTTCATCAACCTGAGACGCATCGTAGGCCGGGAATGACTGCAGCATAATAGTGTCTGCGGTGATGCCCTTCAGCACTTTCACGCGCTGCCAGATGGTTTCGGTGATGAATGGAATGATCGGATGCGCCAGGCGCAGCAGACCTTCGAGCACGTTCACCAGCGTATTGCGGGTGCCGCGCAGTTCGGCTTCAGAACCGCCGTTCATGACCGGCTTGGTCAGCTCCAGATACCAGTCACAGAACTGGTTCCAGGTGAACTCGTACAGGATGTTGGCGGCGATGTCGAAGCGGTAGCTGTCCAGCGCTTCACGGTATGCTTTCACGGTGCGGTTGAACTCGGCCAGGATCCAGCGATCGGCCAGAGACAGCACCATTTCGCCGCCGTTGAAGCCGCAATCCTGCTCTTCGGTGTTCATCAGCACGAAGCGGCTGGCGTTCCAAAGTTTGTTACAGAAGTTGCGGTAGCCTTCCAGGCGCTTCATGTCCCAGTTGATGTCGCGGCCAGTAGAGGCCAGCGCCGCCAGGGTGAAGCGCAGGGCGTCGGTGCCGTGCGGCTCGATGCCGTTCGGGAACTGTTTCTCGGTGCGCTTGCGGATTTTCTCCGCGAGCTGCGGCTGCATCATGTTGCCGGTACGTTTCTCCAGAAGATCTTCCAGAGAGATGCCGTCCACCATGTCCAGCGGGTCGATAACGTTGCCTTTGGATTTGGACATTTTCTGGCCTTCGTCATCGCGAATAAGGCCGGTCATGTAGACGGTCTTAAACGGCACCTGCGGCTTGCCGTCTTCATCTTTGATGAAGTGCATGGTCAACATGATCATGCGGGCAATCCAGAAGAAGATGATGTCGAAGCCGCTGACCATAACGCTGGTCGGGTGGAAGGTGCGCAGCGCTTCGGTGTTTTCCGGCCAGCCCAGGGTGGAGAAGGTCCACAGGCCAGAGGAGAACCAGGTGTCCAGCACGTCTTCGTCCTGGTTCAACGCCACGTCGGCACCCAGGTTGTTTTCGGCGCGAACTTCCGCTTCGTTGCGGCCAACGTACACGTTGCCTTCCGCGTCATACCAGGCCGGGATACGGTGACCCCACCACAGCTGACGGGAGATACACCAGTCCTGAATATCGCGCATCCAGGAGAAGTACATGTTTTCATACTGCTTAGGCACGAACTGGATGTCGCCCTGCTCAACGGCTTCTACCGCCACTTTTGCCAGCGGCGCGGTACGCACATACCACTGGTCGGTCAGCATTGGCTCAATAACCACGCCGCCGCGGTCGCCGTAAGGCACGGTCAGGTCGTGGGGTTTGATTTCATCCAGCAGGCCCATTGCATCGAACTTCGCGACCACGGCTTTACGTGCTGCAAAACGCTCCAGTTTCTGGAATTCAGCCGGGATGTCGGAGGCGTAAACGGTGGACTCTTCGCCGTTGGTATCGAACACTTCTGCGGCTTCACGGATATCCCCGTCGAAGGTCAGAATGTTGATCATTGGCAACTGATGGCGGCGGCCAACTTCGTAGTCGTTAAAGTCGTGCGCCGGGGTGATTTTCACGCAGCCGGTGCCTTTTTCCATGTCCGCGTGCTCGTCGCCCACGATAGGAATGCGGCGGTTAACCAGCGGCAGTACCACGAATTTACCAATCAGGTCTTTATAACGCGGATCTTCCGGGTTAACGGCCACGCCGGTATCACCGAGAACGGTTTCCGGGCGGGTGGTGGCGACAATCAGGTAATCTTTACCGTCTGCGGTTTTGGCACCGTCGGCCAGCGGGTAACGCAGGTGCCACATGGAGCCTTTGGACTCGCGGTTTTCAACTTCGAGATCGGAAATCGCGGTACGCAGTTTCGGGTCCCAGTTGACCAGGCGCTTGCCGCGGTAAATCAGGTCTTCTTTATAGAGACGGACGAACACTTCTTTCACCGCGTTGGACAGGCCTTCGTCCATGGTGAAGCGCTCGCGCTCCCAGTCTACGGAGTTACCGAGACGACGCATCTGACGGGTAATGGTGCCGCCGGATTCTGCCTTCCACTGCCAGATTTTGTCGATGAACGCATCGCGGCCGTAATCGTGGCGGGTTTTGCCTTCTTCGGCGGCGATTTTACGTTCTACAACCATCTGCGTTGCGATACCGGCGTGGTCGGTGCCCGCCTGCCACAGGGTGTTTTTGCTCTGCATGCGCTGGTAACGGATCATGGTATCCATGATGGTTTGCTGGAAGGCGTGACCCATATGCAAACTGCCGGTGACGTTCGGCGGTGGGATCATGATGCAGAAGCTTTCCTGGCTGGTGTCGCCATTCGGTTTGAAGTAGCCCTGCTGTTCCCAGTGCTCGTAAAGCGGCTGTTCGATATCTTGCGGGTTATATGTCTTTTCCATTGTCTGCTATGTCGTTCCCGGCGGGGTATAGGTCGCCGTAGTCAAGTGGAAACCGGCAACGCGGTACGCTTTGTAGCGCTCGCGGGCCAGTTGTTTCTGGGATTCTTCGTAAGGTACGAAGTCTATCACTTCCAGGAAAGCGGTGGCAAAATCTGCGAACTGTGGCAGCAGGCTAATCAGCAAATCCCGGGGGGCGCTGCCGCGGCGCTGAGGCCATGCCAGCTCAACCGGCGCGCCGTAGCGTGGGCCTTCACCAGCCAGATTGTGTGGGACGAATGCCTGAGCATCTCGCTGCCAGAGCGCTTCGTCGAGGCGAATCGCCTGCTGTTCGTTTTCGCAGGCGACCAGTACCCGCTTGCCTGCACGGAATCCATCCGCAGCCAGCTCGCACACCAGCTGTTCCACGGCACTTAGCCCTTCGGCATGAGTGTCGTTATCCAGCAGGTAAAACGTTGCGTTTTTCATGAGACCAGCTTGTTAAGTTGAATGTTGTTGCCCCTCACCCTAACCCTCTCCCCAGAGGGGCAAGGGAACCAAACGGCGTTTTTTATGCCCGTCCGGGGTGAGGGTAAAGCTTTACGCTTACTCTTCGCCGTTAAACCCGGAACGGTTCAACAGGAACTGGGACAGCAGGGCGACAGGGCGGCCAGTTGCGCCTTTTGCCTTGCCGGAGCGCCATGCGGTGCCGGCGATGTCCAGGTGAGCCCAGTTGTACTTGCGGGTAAAGCGAGACAGGAAGCACGCCGCCGTAATCGCGCCACCAGGACGGCCGCCAATGTTTGCCATATCGGCAAAGTTGGACTCCAGCTGTTCCTGATACTCGTCACCCAGCGGCAGACGCCATGCGCGGTCACCGGCTTGCTCAGACGCGCTGATCAGCTCGTGCGCCAGCGGATTGTGATTCGACATCAGGCCGGTGATGTGATGGCCAAGGGCGATGACGCAGGCGCCGGTCAGCGTTGCGACGTCGATAACCACTTCTGGCTCGAAGCGCTCGACGTAGGTCAGCACGTCACACAGCACCAGACGGCCTTCGGCATCGGTATTTAGCACTTCAACGGTCTGGCCGGACATCGTTGTCAGCACATCACCCGGGCGATAAGCGCGCCCGCCTGGCATATTTTCACAACCGGCAAGGACGCCAATGACGTTCACCGGCAGGTTCAGCTCCGCCACCATGCGCATCACGCCGTAAACGGAAGCCGCGCCGCACATGTCGTACTTCATCTCATCCATGCCTTCGGCAGGTTTGATGGAGATACCGCCGGAGTCAAAGGTTAAGCCTTTGCCAACCAGCACAATCGGACGAGCATCCGGGGAGGCATTGCCTTTATATTCAATCACCGACATCAGTGATTCGTTCTGCGAGCCTTCGCCTACCGCGAGATAGGAGTGCATGCCCAGCTCTTTCATCTGCTGTTCGCCAATCACGCGGGTGACCACGTTTTTGCTGAACGAGTCCGCCAGTTGACGAGCCTGAGAAGCCAGGTAAGCGGCGTTACAGATGTTTGGCGGCATGTTGCCGAGATCTTTCGCGGCTTTGATGCCGGACGCGATAGCCAGGCCGTGCTGAATGGCGCGCTCCCCGCTGGTCAACTCACGACGAGTTGGCACGTTGAACACCATTTTACGCAGCGGACGGCGTGGTTCGGTTTTGTTGGTTTTCAGCTGATCGAAGCTGTACAGCGTCTCTTTAGCTGTCTCAACCGCCTGGCGTACTTTCCAGTAGGTGTTACGGCCTTTGACGTGCAGCTCGGTCAGGAAGCAAACGGCTTCCATTGAGCCGGTGTCGTTGAGCGTGTTGATGGTTTTCTGAATCACCTGCTTGTACTGGCGCTCATCAAGCTCGCGCTCTTTGCCGCAGCCAATCAACAGAATGCGTTCAGACAGCACGTTCGGTACGTGGTGAAGCAATAAGGTTTGCCCTGGTTTTCCTTCCAGCTCACCACGGCGCAGAAGCGCGCTGATGTAGCCATCGCTGATTTTATCGAGTTGTTCTGCGATCGGGGACAGGCGACGCGGTTCAAAGACTCCCACAACGATGCAGGCACTACGCTGTTTCTCGGGGCTACCGCTTTTTACACTGAACTCCATGCACTACGCTCCTGAATCTTAAAGACAACGGCGGGGGCTACAGGCTAGAATTGCAAGCTTTCGTAACTCATCTCCGCTGTTGCGATGACTTCGTGTTAATCTTAACGAATGGATTTACGTTTTCTATTGTGTCTGAACATCGTCCCGTAATGCGAGTTCGCCGGGCTATCTAATCTTAGCGATGTTTTCGACGATTAAAGAGAATAAATGACGTATAAGCGATGAAACAAGCGATTTTCCTGCAAAAAGACTCGTTTCTACAGGCGTATTTAATGTGATTATCATAAAGTATCTGGTTCGGGAGACGCTTAAGAGCCAACTGGCGATCCTTTTCATCCTGCTGCTGATTTTCTTTGCTCAGAAGCTGGTTAGGATCCTCGGTGCTGCGGCCGACGGCGAAATCCCGACAAATCTGGTTTTATCTTTGCTGGGTTTAGGTGTGCCTGAAATGGCGCAGCTAATCCTTCCCCTGAGCCTTTTCCTCGGCTTACTGATGACGCTCGGCCGCTTGTACACCGAGAGTGAAATCACGGTAATGCATGCCTGCGGTCTGAGTAAAGCAGTACTGGTCAAAGCCGCGATGGTTCTCGCACTCTTCACCGGAATTGTGGCCACCGTAAACGTGATGTGGCTGAACCCGTGGTCCGCTCGTCACCAGGACGAAGTGCTGGCTGAAGCCAGAGCGAACCCTGGTATGGCTGCCCTGGCGCAAGGGCAGTTCCAGGTGGCGACCAACGGCAGCGCGGTGCTGTTTATCGAAAGCGTGCGGGGCAAAACATTCAACGATGTTTTCCTTGTTCAGGTGCGTCCGAAGGGCAATACACGTCCTTCCGTGGTGGTCGCGGACTCTGGCCAAATCTTCCAGCGCCCGGACGGCACGCAGATTGTTAAGCTGAATACCGGCACGCGCTTTGAAGGAACCTCAACGCTGCGCGATTTCCGTATTACAGATTTTAAAGACTACCAGGCCGTGGTGGGCCATCAGGCGGTGATGCTTGATCCCTCCGATATCAGCCAAATGAGCATGACCGAATTGTGGAAGAATCCGGAGCCTTCTGCGCGAGCCGAGCTGCACTGGCGCCTGACGCTCATCATGTCGGTGGTCATTATGGCCCTGATGGTAGTCCCGCTGAGCGTGGTGAACCCGCGTCAGGGGCGCGTGCTGTCGATGCTTCCAGCCATGCTGCTCTATCTGGTCTTCTTCCTGCTGCAAAGCTCTTTGCGTTCCAGCGGGTCAAAGGAAAAGTTGGATCCGATGATTTGGATGTGGGCGGTCAACCTGGCGTACCTGGCGCTGGCCGTTGCCCTGAACCTGTGGGATACGGTACCGATGCGCAAAGTGCGTGCCCGCTTTAGCTATAAAGGAGCGGCTTAAATGTTTGGTGTACTTGACCGTTACATCGGTAAAACCATCTTAAACACCATCATGATGACGCTGTTTATGCTGGTGTCGCTGTCGGGAATTATTAAGTTCGTTGACCAGTTGAAAAAAACGGGCCAGGGTTCTTATTCCGCAGCGGGTGCGGGGATGTACACCCTGCTCAGCGTGCCAAAAGATGTTCAGATCTTCTTCCCGATGGCCGCGTTATTAGGCGCGCTGCTGGGGCTGGGGATGCTGGCTCAGCGCAGTGAGCTGGTGGTGATGCAGGCGTCCGGCTTTACGCGTATGCAAATCGCTTCCTCGGTAATGAAAACCGCGATTCCGCTGGTTCTGCTGACAATGGCAATCGGCGAGTGGGTTGCCCCGCAGGGCGATCAAATGGCGCGTAATTACCGTGCGCAAATGCTGCTTGGCGGCTCATTGCTGTCCACAACCAACTCCATTTGGGCGAAAGACGGCCATGACTTCGTATATATCGATCACGTCAACAGCGAGACAGAAATTGCCGGCATCATGATTTATCACTTCAACGGTGAGCGCCGCCTGCTTTCGGTTCGCAATGCCGCGGCGGCGAAGTATGACGCTGAGCATAAAGTCTGGCGCCTGTCGCAGGTTGACGAGTCAAATCTTTCCGATCCAAAGCAGATTACCGGGTCGCAAACCGTGAGCGGGGAATGGAAAACCAACCTGACGCCCGACAAGCTTGGCGTGGTTGCGCTTGATCCTGACTCGCTGTCGATCAGTGGACTTTATGATTACATCAAGTACCTGAAAACCAGCGGCCAGGACTCCCGACGCTACCAGTTGAATATGTGGAGCAAGATTTTCGCCCCGGTCTCGGTGGCGGTAATGATGCTAATGGCGCTGTCGTTCATCTTTGGCCCGCTGCGTAGCGTGCCGATGGGCGTACGAGTGGTGACGGGGATAAGCTTCGGTTTTATTTTCTACGTGTTGGATCAGGTGTTTGGCCCGCTAACGCTGGTATACAACATTCCGCCGATTCTGGGAGCGCTGCTGCCTAGCGTGACCTTCCTGCTGATCAGCCTCTGGATGCTGACGAAAAGAGCGGGATAAGTTTACCCTCACCCTAACCCTCTCCCTAAAAGGGAGAGGGAATCTCACTGATACTCTTCTGTGTTTCTTGCCTTTTAGTGTTTCTTTCCCACTCTCCCTTTGGGAGAGGGCCGGGGTGAGTGAAATCAGTGAATAAACATCACCGACACACACAAGATCCCGATAATCAGCGTCAACAGATTCGCCAGCGAACGCCAAGGCTTAAGTGCGGGCACGAGATATGTCGACAGCGTTGGCATAATGAATAAAATCAGTGCGATAAGCGGCCCGCTGATGGCGTAAATCATCGCCAGCGCATTCGGGTTGATATAGCACACCACGAAGGTCAGCAGCGAAATCAGGGTAATAGACAGCGCCCGGCAGAAGGCCCGGCTTCGGTTCATACCTGCCGCGCCCAGCGTGGACTTAACAATCGCCGTCGCCCCTTCAATCACCCCGAAATAGGTGCCCAGAAACGACTTGGACATCGCCACTATCGCAACGATAAAGCCTGAAATACCCAGCCAGGCCGGCGTGCCCGGCACCATCGACAGCGCCGACAGGATGGTCAGGCCTTGCGCCTTCGCCGCTGTAATATCCTGAGCCGGAATAGACAGGAAGCAGCTAAACACGAAGAACAGCACGCTGCAGCAAATCACAAAATAGGCGACGCGCATGATTTTCTTACTGTTATTCATCGCGCCTTCGCCGTGGCTTTCGCGCTGCGCTACGGCAAAAGTAGAAATAATGGGCGTGTGGCTGAAGGCGAATACCATCACCGGAATCGACATCCAGATCTCACCCAATGCGTGGCGGTCGAGGACTAAGCCCTCGGTCAGCAAAGACGTCTGCCAGCTGCTGGTCAAATAGAGGGATAAAAACAGGAAGTAGGCAATCAGCGGGAAAACCAGGAATCCCATCACTTTGATGGTGACTTGCCGCCCCATCAGGAAGATCAGGTTCAGCGCCGCAACGACGCCAAGGCTAACCAGCACTCTGATTGTGGTCGTAATCGGCCCGTGTTTGGCCAGTTGCTCGATCAAAGAATTGGTAATCGCGACGGCATAAATCAGAATCACCACAAAGAACGCGACGAAGTAGAGCCCGGTGATCAGGTTGCCGATTGTTTTGCCGTAGTAGTGGGTCACGGCGCTGGTGATGCCGCCGCTGCCTGGGGTTTTTGCCGACAGGATAAACTGGCAGAGCGCCCGGTGCGGCCAGTAGGTCAGCGGGTAGGCGATCAATGCCGTAAGAAGCAGAACGATGGCGCCGGCTGAGCCGAGCTGAATAGGGAGAAAAAGGGTTCCTGCGCCAACGGCAGTACCATATAAGGCGAAACTCCACAAAGTTTCTTCTTTTGTCCAGAATTTGCGCATTATTTAATCTTTTCTTCTGACTGATTTCCAAAAACCGGCGTAATCTAGCACAAAACTGACCTGGTGAGTCATGTGGCTGTTATTGCAGAGGTTATTACCCTCACCCCGGCCCTCTCCCTGGAAGGGAGAGGGGGAAGAAAGAAGCACTGGCTCAATTGAACGGGCAGAAAGAGAAAAATCCCCTCTCCCTTGAGGGAGAGGGTCAGGGTGAGGGGGAAATCGCAGAACCTACCGCTTACGCCCCCCCATAATGCTGCCCAGTACGCCGCGAATAATCTGGTTCGTTACCTGCCTGGCCGCACTCTTTGCCATCGTCTGCACCACGCCATCGCGCTTGCCGCCTCGTGGCCCGGTGCTGCCGAACAGAATATCCTTCAACCCGCCGAGAATTCCGTCGTCCACCGCCACGCCCTGACCTTTGGCGGGCGGCGCGTCCTGCTGCTCTCCCGCAGCCTGCACGCCTTTTTGAAGGATCTCGTAGGCCGACTCCCGGTCAATCACTTCGTCATATTTGCCGTACAGCGGGGAGTGATTCAGCAGGCCGTTACGCTCGTCGTCCGTCACCGGACCCATGCGCGAACAAGGGGCGATCACCATCGCGCGCTCGACCACAGTCGGGCTGCCTTTGGCGTCGAGGAAGGAGATTAGCGCCTCGCCGGTGCCCAGTTCCTGAATAGCCTTTTCGGTATCGAAAGCCGGATTCGCTCGCATGGTTTGCGCCGCTGCCTTCACCGCCTTTTGGTCTTTGGGCGTAAAGGCACGCAGGGCGTGCTGGACGCGGTTACCCAACTGGCCAAGCACAATGTCGGGCACATCGGCAGGGTTTTGCGTCACGAAGTACACACCAACGCCTTTGGAGCGGATCAGGCGGATCACCTGCTCGATTTTATCCAGCAGAACCTGCGGGGCGTCGTTAAACAGCAAGTGCGCCTCATCGAAGAAGAACACCAGTTTCGGTTTATCGAGATCGCCCGCTTCCGGCAACTGCTCATAAAGCTCGGACAGCATCCACAGCAGGCTGGCGGCGTACAGCTTCGGCATCTGGTAGAGCTTTTCCGCCGACAGAATATTGATGATCCCTTTACCGTTTGAATCGGTGCGCATCCAGTCTTTGATATCCAGCATCGGCTCGCCGAAGAAATACTCCGCGCCCTGCTGCTCAAGAGATAGCAGCCCGCGCTGAATGGCCCCGACGGAAGCGCTGCTGATATTGCCGTACTGCGTCTGGAAGGCTTTGGCGTTATCACCGATGTACTGAGTCAGGGCGCGCAGGTCTTTAAAGTCCAGCAGCGGCAGGCCCTGGTCGTCCGAAATGCGGAAAATGATCTGCAGCACGCCGCTTTGCACATCATTCAGGTTCAGCAGCCGTGCCAGCAGCAAAGGCCCGAGATCGCAGACGGTGGCGCGAACAGGATGCCCTTTCTCGCCGAAGATATCCCACAGCACCACCGGATTGCCGTGTGGCGACCAGTCCACCACGCCGATATTGGCAAGCCTGGCGAGGAGTTTCTCAGACTCGGCACCTTCTTCGGCCACGCCGGTTAAATCTCCCTTCACGTCTGCCATAAACACCGGCACGCCAATCTCTGAGAAGGACTCAGCCAGTTTCTGCAGCGTCACGGTTTTGCCCGTCCCGGTTGCGCCGGTGATCAACCCGTGGCGGTTCGCCATGTTGGGCAGAATATGCAGTTCAGTCTCTTTGGTTCTGGCAATCAGCAGTGGTTCAGTCATGAGCGTTTCCCTGTGGCAACATTTGTCTAAAGCATAGCCTTCCGCACGAATTGAGCATCAGGATCTTCCCATGTTTACCCCCTCGGCCCGGCAAAGGTCTATGCTTGGCAGATCTCTTACACAACCAGGGAAAGCTATGTCCAGATTCTTTTATAACGATCGCAAGCAGTTGGTTAACGATGCCATCGAAGGCGTCATTGTCAGTTCCCGCTACCGCAACCTTGTGCGGCTGGATATCGACCCGGCCATCCGCGTGGTGGCCCGCAGCGACTGGGACAAAAGCAAAGTGGCGATCATTTCCGGCGGCGGCTCCGGCCACGAACCGGCGCACGTCGGCTTCATCGGCAAAGGGATGCTGACTGCGGCGGTGTGCGGCGACCTGTTTGCCTCCCCGAGCGTGGATGCGGTGCTGAACGCCATTGTCGGCGTCACCGGGGATCGCGGCTGCCTGCTGATCGTCAAAAACTACACCGGGGATAGGCTTAACTTCGGCCTGGCCGCCGAGAAAGCCAAAAAACACGGGCTGAAGGTCGAGATGGTGATCGTCGGCGACGATATTTCGCTGCCGGATAACAAACAGCCGCGCGGCATCGCTGGTACAGCGCTGGTGCACAAAATTGCGGGCTATGCCGCAGAGCAGGGCAAATCTCTCGGCGACGTGCGGGACATCGCGCAAAAGGCCTGCGACAGCATTGCCAGCATGGGCGTGGCGATGCAAACCTGTAACCTGCCGGGCAGCGAGGAAGAAGAAGGGCGCATTAAAGGCGGCCACGTCGAGCTTGGGTTGGGCATTCACGGAGAGCCGGGTGCCAGCACCGTGGATACCCAAAACAGCAAAGAAGTGATTGCCACGCTGGTGAAGCACCTGCGCAAAGCGACGGGCAAAGAGAGCGACCTGGCGGTGCTGATCAACAACCTCGGCGGCGTTTCCTCGCTAGAAATGGCGCTCCTGACCAAAGAGCTGATGCATTCGGATCTCGGTTCGCAGATCAAATATCTGATCGGCCCCGCGCCGCTGGTCAGCGCCCTGGACATGAAAGGCTTCTCGCTCTCCGCCATCAAGCTTAGCCCGGACTTTATTCAGGCGCTTGAATCTGACGTGGAAACCGCAGGCTGGCAGCCGATGGTGAAATATCACCCGATGCCGGAGCAGAAGCAGGCGGTTATCCGCGAAGACCACGCGATAAAACCTTCCGCTAACGACGAGGTGAAAGCCCTGGTAGTAAGCGTGACCCAAACGCTGATCGCCCAGGAAAACCACCTCAACGCGCTGGACGCCAAAGTGGGCGACGGTGACACCGGCTCAACCTTTGCCGAAGGTGCGCGCGACATCGCCAACCTGAACGACAAAGGCAAGCTGCCGCTAAACGATACCGCCGCGCTGCTGGGGCTGGTAGGCGAGCGACTGGCAACGGTGATGGGCGGCTCCAGCGGCGTGCTGATGTCGATCTTCTTCACCGCCGCCGGGCAAAAAGTCAGTGAGAAGCAGCCGCTGGCGGAGTCCCTGCTGTTTGGCCTGGCGCAGATGAAGCGCTACGGCGGGGCGGACCTGGGCGACAGAACGTTAATCGACGCCCTGCAGCCGGCGCTGGAAGCGCTGAGGGATAAAGACCTGAAAGCCGCCGCGAAGGCAGCAGAGAAGGGCGCGGCCGACACGGCGAAGATGCAAAAAGCCAACGCCGGGCGCTCGTCCTATGTGAACAGCGACAACCTCGATGGCGTGAAAGATCCGGGGGCGGTCGCCGTGGCTGAGGTATTTGCCGGGCTGGTTAAGTGACTAAAAAGGCTCCCGAGGGAGCCTTTTTTACATCAGAAATCCGCTTTCAACACCACGCGGTAGCGGGCTTTGCCGTCGCGTACGTGCTGGATGGCTTCGTTGATTTTCGACATCGGGTACAGCTCGATCTGCGGCTGCACCTTCGCCCGGCCCGCCAGCTTCATCAGCGAACGTAGCTCGTGCGGGGAGCCGGTTGCTGACCCGGAGATGCTGCGGTCCCCGGCAATCAGGGTGAAGGCCGGCACCTCGAACGGCTTCATGACTGCGCCAACCGTGTGGAAGTTGCCACCGTACGCCAGCGCCTTGAAGTACGGCATCCAGTCCAGGTCGACGTTGACGGTATTGATGATCAGATCAAACTGGCCCGCCAGCGCGGTTAACTCGGCCGGATCGCGGCTGTTCACCACTTTATCCGCGCCCATCGCCAGCACTTCTTCTTTTTTGGACGGGTTAGAGCTGAACGCCGTCACCTCGCAGCCCATGGCGTGCAGCAGCTTGATAGCGATATGCCCGAGGCCGCCGATGCCGATCACGCCCACGCGGCTGGTGGCGGTGATGTGGTGCATCAGCAGCGGTTTAAACACCGTGATGCCGCCGCACAGCAGCGGCCCGGCGGACTCTATATCAATGGAGTCCGGCAGCGGGATTACCCATTGCCAGTCTGCTCGAATTTTGTCGGCGAAGCCGCCGTGGTTTACGATGGTCGGGACGCTGCCTTCCTGGCAGTTTATCTGGCCGCCGCTGATACACGCATCGCAGTGGCCACAGCTTCTCGCCGTCCAGCCGATGCCGACGCGTTGGCCGACTTTGAGCCCCTTGTTTTGTGCCGCCGACCCCAGCGCATGCACGCGGCCAATCACCTCATGCCCGGCAACCAGCGGATACTGTGAGAACCCCCATTCGTTGTCGATCATCGACAGATCCGAGTGGCAGATGCCGCAGTACTCGACTTTCACCTCGACATCCTCCGGCAGCAGATCGCCCGCGTCGAAATCCTTAAGCGTCAGCTCCGCACCGGCCGTTGGCGCGGCATAACTTTTGATAACAGACATCGCTCTTCCTCCATATTGGCTCTGCAACCAGTGTAGAACATTGGACGTAGGAGCGACCTGGTGGAATGTGCCCAGGAGGGTTAAAGCTTTACCCAGCCGCCGCCCTGTTCCGCCGAAGCGTAGAGCGCGGCGACGATCTGCTGCACGACATAACCCTGTTCAGCATCGGCTACCATGGCTACCTCGCCCTGAACGTGGCGGACAAAGCTTTCCATGGCGCGGAAATGGCGGCGATCGTCGGCGGTCTCCCGGCGCTGGAGCGTTTCCAGCTTGCCGTCGCGGTCGTGATAAATATGCGCCGGGAACAGCGTGGCACCGGCGCGTTCGCCGCAGAACTCGACGTTCATTTGCGAGGTTTCTTCCACGTTGAGAATAAAAGAGGTGTCCAGGCGTAGAATTCCGCCGCCCTCGAACTCCACCACGCCGAACAGCGCGTCTTCCACCGTATAAAGCGCCGGATCCCACTCGCCAAACTGCCCGCTGTTTTTCGTGTTGCCCAGCCTGCGGAAGCTGTGGGCCATCACCCGCGTCACTTTCGGGAAGCCGAGCACGTAAAGCGCCGCATCGAGCATATGAATGCCGAGATCGATAAGCGGGCCGCCGCCCTGCGAATCCTTACTGATGAAATTCCCCCACGACGGCACGCCGCTGCGGCGCAGGGCTTTGGCCGTGGTGACATAGATATCCCCCAACGCCCCGGACTCAACCTGCTCGCGCAGCAGGGCGCTGTCCAGCGCAAAGCGATGGTGGAAATTGTAGGCCAGCATTCGATTGGCTTTTTTCGCCGCCCGCCGCATCTCGTCGGCCTGCGCGACAGTCATTGCCGGAGGCTTCTCGCACAGCACATGGCAACCCGCCTCCAGAGCCTGCATCACGTGCTCATAGTGCAGAATATTGGGCGAGCAAACGCTGACGATCTCCGGCTTCACCTCACGCAGCATCTGCCCGACATCGTCATATGCCGCCGGCATACCAAGCTTATCCGTAAATGCCCGAGTACGCGCCAGATCGCGCCCGCAGGCCGCCACCAAAGTCAAAGAAGGATTAGTCGCATAGTAAGCCGCATGCACGTTCTCGGCGATCTGCCCTGGCCCGATGATGGCGACTCGCATGGGGGGAGTGGGATTGGACATGGGGGCTCCATTGTGTAGCCATGCTGAAAGCAAATCACATCGCAAACGAGCGGGAATGTAAACCGTAGAGTTGTTCATGGATGGGGAAATGAGGAAAACGGCAGGTCGCTGAAAAATTCAGCACTTAACGTCACTTACGCACAGCGCCGCTTGCAAGGCCGCCAGCGACAGGTATAATCCACAACGTTTCCGCATACCCCTTCAGTGCCGAAGTGGCGAAATCGGTAGACGCAGTTGATTCAAAATCAACCGTAGAAATACGTGCCGGTTCGAGTCCGGCCTTCGGCACCATCGGAACATCAATAGACGTCAACGGACGTCTTTTTTTGTGCCTGAAATCCAGTATTTACCCATCATTCCCGCTATATTAACTCTCTCAAGGTCAACCGACTTCAACGTACATCTACCAACACATGTTGGTACAGATGATGGTATTCCCGGTTCGATAATACTTATACCAACAGGGAGGGCATAAGCATGGCGTTAACAGATATCAAAGTCAGAACAGCCAAGCCAACGGATAAGCAATATAAGCTGACCGATGGCAGCGGTATGCACCTACTTGTCCATCCTAATGGTTCTAAGTACTGGCGTTTGCAGTACCGTTATGACGGCAAGCAAAAGATGTTGGCACTTGGGGTTTATCCTGAAATCACACTGGCGGATGCCAGAGCACGTCGTGACGAAGCGCGTAAGCTGCTAGCGAATGGCGTCGATCCGGGAGACAAAAAGAAAAATGATAAGGTTGAACAGAGTAAAGCACGAACCTTCAAAGAGGTGGCGATCGAGTGGCATGGCACCAATAAAAAGTGGTCTGAAGATCACGCCCATCGTGTGCTAAAAAGTCTGGAAGATAATCTCTTTGCAGCGCTTGGTGAGCGTAATATCGCTGAGTTAAAAACTCGCGATTTATTAGCACCCATTAAAGCCGTAGAGATGTCTGGACGCCTTGAGGTTGCTGCCCGTCTTCAACAGCGCACTACGGCCATCATGCGGTATGCGGTGCAAAGTGGGTTAATTGATTATAACCCGGCACAAGAGATGGCTGGGGCGGTTGCTTCCGGTAATCGACAACATCGTCCGGCGCTGGAATTAAAGCGCATCCCTGAGTTGCTTGAGAAAATAGATAGCTATACCGGCAGGCCGCTAACCCGCTGGGCGACAGAACTCACTCTGCTTATCTTTATTCGGTCCAGTGAGCTGCGTTTTGCTCGCTGGTCAGAAATCGATTTTGAAACGTCAATGTGGACCATCCCACCTGAGCGAGAGCCCATTCCTGATGTGAAACATTCTCAGCGAGGTTCAAAGATGCGTACACCGCATCTGGTGCCGCTTTCAAAGCAGGCGCTGGCGATCCTGAAACAGATAAAGCAGTTCTGTGGCGAACATGAGCTGATCTTTATTGGCGATCATGATCCGCATAAGCCAATGAGTGAAAACACCGTAAACAGTGCGCTCCGGGTGATGGGCTATGACACTAAAGTTGAGGTTTGCGGTCACGGCTTCCGCACAATGGCCTGTAGCTCGCTAATTGAGTCAGGACTATGGTCGAAGGATGCGGTGGAAAGGCAGATGAGCCATATGGAACGCAATTCGGTGCGGGCTGCATATATCCATAAAGCGGAACATCTGGACGAACGCAAGCTGATGTTGCAGTGGTGGGCGGATTTTCTGGATGCCAATCGAAGGAAAGGGATTACGCCGTTTGATTATGCGAAGATCAACCGGGGTAATGGCGAATGAGTTGAATGCCTTTATTTCTCGGTTGATGTTTAAATTAAAAAGACCAACCAGTCCGCTTAGGACTGGTTGGTCGCTGTATTTTTTACCGTTGCTATCAGCATTCCATCTGCCAGGTACAGAGCCGTCAGACAAAAAGGATGTCTGCAATAATGCCTTGAATGTACATATAGTTGCGAGCATCATCGCAAACATGTGCTCATGGATTCTTCATTGCAATGACCTCTGACAAAACCCTAAAGCAAGCAATATCAAATATTACTATTTGGCGCAAAGGCGAACAGCGTGCGCCACATAAGCCATTATTGCTACTGCACGTCCTCTCACACTATCGGCAGGGTCATGATCGCCTGTTTAACTATGGTTCTGAAATCTACGAACCCCTGCTGGATCTCCTGAAACGTTATGGACCGCAGCGCCGTGACCAGCGCCCGGATATGCCGTTCTGGCGTCTGAAGGGCGATGGGTTCTGGGAACTACAAAACGCGGAACTGTGCTCAACCAATGGTAGCCGCCAGCCGCCCCGACGTGAACTCATCGAATATAATGTCGCGGGTGGATTTGATGCCGATAATTTTGGGTTGGTGGCAAAAAATCACAGGTTAATTGATACGCTGGCGCAGCAGCTCCTGGAGGCGCATTTCCCGGCCAGTATTCAGGAAGACATCGCTGACGAGATGGGTTTTGATATTCGCACCTCTCTTCGACAACGCGATCCGAAGTTCCGCCAGATGGTGCTACGTGCTTACAATTATCAGTGCGCTATCTGCGGCTTTAACATGCGCCACGACAATGCGCCGATTGCTCTGGAAGCTGCCCATATCAGATGGAAGCAGCATCATGGCCCCTGTGAAGTATCTAATGGCCTGGCATTGTGCGCAATCCACCATAAAGCGTTTGATCGTGGTTCGATTGGTTTGGATGAAAATATGCGTGTGATGGTTTCCGGCGCGGTAAATGGTGGCGGGGTGGTGCAGCGGCTGTTCTGGGATTTTGCGGGAAAGGCGATTGCGTTGCCACCGATTAAAGAAAATTATCCCGGCGAGCGGTTTGTGGAATGGCATAGGGAAGAGGTGTTTAGAAGCGGAAGCTAATAAGACGCCCTCGAAAAAACTGAAGTTTATTGTTGTGATTTTAGGAAGTATCCTTGAATTCAATGAATAATAGTGAAATTTTCTGTGTGATAATTATAAATGTAGATAAAGAAGATTTGAATTGCGAAATGATACTTATTGATAAATCCAAAAGAAGATGTTTTAAGGTTTGATCTTGATGGAATTATTAGTTTGTTAAAAGATAAAGAGTCATAAAAGAGTTTGTCTATGGGCAACAAGGTGGGCCTGATATAGCAGAAGTAATCAAATATGTGAAGCGAGCAGTTTAAAAATACCTACTTTTTTATTTTCTGTAATAATTCAAACTGAATGGGAGGATTCCGTGTTTTAGGTAGGTGTATGGGAGTTCATGGATTATAGATGATGCAAACAAGCAGGAAAGCATTAACTATTTTCAAATGCGAAAATTTATTGACTATCAACCCAATGGGTTGAAATGTATAGCTATTCGGCTGAATATGCCAGAAGAGGATGTATAAGATAAGACTTTTTAAATAACGCACTCAAAATGTTTGGATTCTGTAAAATGAATGTTGTGGTTTTTTCTAAAACTTGATAAAAGAGGTGGGGGGCTCTCTTTTATCAAGTTTTATTTTTTAAGCTAAATATTTAAAGCATTATCTTAAAGTTTATTTATTAAACTATCCCAGCTTTCTAATCTGATCGGTGGACTGGATGTAATTTCAACATTATGTCGTTGTTTACTTTCTTCAAGATCATTATTAGAACGACCAGCAATAACAACACTTCTGATATTTATATCTTTATCAGGGTCAACGCTTAAATTTCCTCTTGGTCCAAGTAATGCGTTTGAGAAGCCAGAACCAGTTTCGACCTGTTCTCTTATCTCATGAAAGTAGTTTCTATATTTTTCATAATCTCCTCTATATATCACACTAATTCGCTCTCTAACCTGTTGTATCGCCTCATTTGTTTTTTGTGACAGATTACCGTATCCAGATTGGTTCATAAGATTAAAATTAGCACCTTTGATTTCTATGAGAGTAACATCCATTCGTGATCGACCGGAAAAGATGACATAATCAACGAAACCATTAGCAATTTTTAATTCTGATAAAATAATATACTCTTCTTTGGGATTAGCATAAAAACTAGCGAAAAACGATAAATCTTTTTTTATAAAATCAGCTATTTCACGTTCGGTTGGGTTTGTTTCAATAAAATCAGAAATTTCTTTTTTTGATATGGAATGCTCTTTTATTTGTAATCTCTTAGTGATGGTATTGCTGTCTTCAACATAAGTCTTTTTGGTGTAAGGATAAAGTTGTTGATGAAGATATTCTATCTTTTGAAAGAGCCTTTTGTTTTTTAATGTACTGTCTAATAATTCTTCGAGAGAACAATCAAGCATTAACTGCATTTTTTTGAGTGTCGTTTTTTCCCAGTGAGGATAATTATTATGGTTAAATGTTACAATATCAAAAGTGCCGTAGCCAGAAAATCCTTCTTCATAATGTTCAATAATTACAGTATCATTGTAAATAAAGCCATCATTAATTAGTTGCTCGCGGATATATTCTACAGAATTTGTCACACTAGTTGGTCCGCTTTTATCACCTAGATCTGTTAATAGTGAAAATTGAGTATTCCCATGCAAGAATATCCTTACTCTACATAAGGCCTCTTCATGTGAATAATTATTAGGTTTAAATTGAAAAATAAAATCACTTACTTTCATTATATTCCCTTATGCTATTAATTTATATGTAAATTGCTTCACATAGTCCAATGATTCGAAATAACTTCCGCTTGTTTTAAAATTAACTCCACCGCACCCGCTGTTTTATCCGGCGGATATTTATACCGACGCAGAGTCTGTCGAACCAGGATACGCAACCTTGCACGAACGCTTTCCCGTACCTGCCAGTCTACGGTTGTAGATTGCCGCAGCTTCAGCGTCACTTCTATCGCCAGTTTCTTAAGTACCTCATCCCCTAACTCTCGGACGGCGCTTTCGTTTTCTGCCAGTGCGTCGTAGAAGGCGATCTCGTCAGGATTCAGACCAAGCGCATCATCACGCGCCATTGCGGACTGAAAATCCTTCGCCATCTGGATCAGCTCTTCAATCACCTGCGCCGTCTCAATAGCCCGGTTGTTGTATTTAATCAGCACGGTCTGAAGACGTTCAGAATACTTCTTCTCCTGCACTACGTTATTTTTCGTGCGGGACTGGATACCATCATTAATCAGTTTTTCCAGCAGCTCTACCGCCAGGTTGCGATAAGGCATATCGTGGACTTCCTGCAAAAACTCATCAGAAAGTAAGCCAATATTGGGCTTATCCAGCCCGGCCAGTGTGAAAATATCATCCACGCCATTAGCAATTACGGCATTATCCAGAATCTGTTTCAGCGCGGAGTTTTTCTCGGCCTGACTTATTTTTTTGTCCACACTGGTAAATTTGCTGATAGCGGCCTTCACTGCAGACAAGAAAGCAATCTCCAGTTTATAAGGCTGTGCCGCATCCAGCGTACAGCAAAGCGACCAGGCTTTAGTAATTGCCAATACGTTATCAAGAAAGCGTTTCTTACCGTCTTCAAGGCCGAGCACGTAGTTTGCAACAGGCACCAACAGCTTTTGTGCGTGAGCTTCAAAGCCGGTGTAGTCAAAACCCGCTGACGTTGCTGTTTTGGCAAACATACCGTGAATGATGTCCAGCTTTTCCAGCATGATTGCCAGCGCTTCTTCGGCATTAATGGTCGCATCGCCTTTACCGTTTGCATCGGTATAGGTTTTCAGCGCCAGTTTCAGTTCATTGGCGATTCCGATGTAATCCACCACCAGCCCGCCGGGTTTATCTTTGAATACCCGGTTGACGCGGGCAATAGCTTGCATCAGGTTATGTCCGCGCATTGGCTTGTCAATATACATAGTGTGACAGCAGGGGGCGTCGAAGCCGGTCAGCCACATATCGCGCACAATCACCAGCTTCAGCGGATCGTTCACATTCTTGAAGCGTGACTCTAGTCGTTTTTTAGTTCGCTTGTTGTAGATATGCGGTTGCAGCATTGCCTTATCGGACGCTGTACCGGTCATCACGATTTTGATTTGTCCTTTTTCAGGATCGTCATCGTGCCACTCCGGGCGTAGCGCAATAATTTCATCGTAAAGATGGACGCAGATTTCACGGCTCATGGCGACAATCATCGCCTTGCCGTCCATTACGGTATTGCGCTTCTCAAAGTGAGAAATCAGATCGGCGGCAACCTGTTGGAGACGAGGTTTAGCACCAACCAGTTTCTCCAGACGGCTCCATTCACCTTTGGTTTTTTCACGCAGGTCCAGCTCATCATCTTCAATCAGTTCATCAACCTGATCGGAGAGCGCCGCCAGTTCTTCATGATTAAGATCGAGTTTCGCCAACCGGGATTCGTAGTGAATAGGCACCGTTGCGCCATCGTCCACCGCATCCTGAATATCGTAAATCGAGACGTAATCGCCAAATACAGCGCGGGTATCGCGATCCTCTGCCGAAACCGGCGTTCCAGTGAATCCCAGAAACGAGGCGTTAGGCAGCGCGTCACGCATATGTTTAGCGTAACCGTATTTATAGACGCCAGTTTCCCGGTCCAGGTTGGCTTTCATGCCGTACTGGCTGCGGTGCGCTTCATCGGAAATAACAACGATGTTGCTGCGCCCATTGAGAACCGGATGGGCGTTTTCCCCTTCCTCCGGGGAGAACTTCTGCACAGTGGTAAAGATAATGCCGCCAGCATCGCGGGTTGCAAGCAGTTCACGCAGTGCTTCGCGGTCATCCGCCTGCACTGGCGTCTGTTTGAGCAGTTCCTGCGCCTGACAGAAGGTGCCGTAAAGCTGGCCGTCCAGATCGTTACGATCGGTCACGACCACAATCGTCGGGTTGCCCATCTCCGGCTGTTGCAACAATTTACCGACGTAGCAACACATGGAGATACTTTTACCGGAACCCTGCGTATGCCAGACCACACCGGCTTTCTTACTGCCTGGCTGAATGTTGCTGTGCAGGAGCAGTTGCTTACCGGTAGCAGCGACGATCGTCGCCTGCACGGCCTCACGCACCGCGTGGAACTGGTGATAACCAGCTATTTTTTTAATCAGCTTTTCATCGTTGTTTTCGAACAGAACGAAGTAACGGATATAGTCGAGCAGCTGTTCCCGGTTAAAGAACCCCCGTACCATAGTTTCCAGTTGCCATTCCAGCAGGGGCTTATCATTTTCATTGCTGATGGTCTTCCACGGCATAAAACGTTCTTCCGTGGCCGTCAGAGAACCCACACGCGCCAGATAGCCATCGCTGACAATCAGCGCTTCATTGCTGATAAACAGATCGCGGATTTCGTCTTTATAGGTCTGTAACTGGTGGTACGCATCCCAGATATCTACTTTGTCGTCGATGGGGCTTTTCAGTTCCACAACCGCCAGCGGCAGTCCGTTAATAAAACAGATGATATCCGGGCGTCTCGGTTGTTTCGTTCCGCTGATAGTCATTTGATTGACCACCATAAAACGGTTGTTTTGCGGCTGGTTAAAATCTACCAACAGAGCGTGGTCGTGGATAAGTTCTTCGTCGCGACGGTACTGTACCGGAACACCTTCTAGCAGCCAGTGATGGAAGGCTTTGTTACTGGCAATCAGATCCGGGCTTTCAGCACGAGTAATACGGGATATAACCTGTTCGAAGACGTCTGCAGGTAGATGCGGGTTTATTTTTTGCAGGCAGGAGGTTAACACGGGCGTCAGGAACACTTCATGATAGCTGGCGCGTTGCGGGTTACTGCCATCAGGGGCAATATCCGGCCCGTGATGAATTTCCCAGCCTTGTTCGGCAAACCAGCCCAGACATAATGTTTCAAGCGTAGACTCGTTCATTTATGCCTCCTTGTCATCACTATCTTCAATAGAAAGTATATGTTTAATAACATACTCACGTGCAGACTCTGGATAACCTGCTTTCCTCAATATGATTCTTGTTTTTGCAAGCATACTTTCTTTCAATGAGTCACGTTCTTGCCAGTCTATTAATTTACCTTTTGCAAGAGTGTTAGCTATTTCATTAGCCATGAAATGCAATTTTTCAATATCCATTCCTCTGGCTTCGTCTGGTGTTAATAATAGATCTATTATCGAGTTGGAAGCATTTATTTTTGGAATGGTACTTTCAAATGTGAGGTGCGGAGCTTCCTGCTGGAACTCTGTGGTATCAGGGGTAATCGTTTTAATTACTTTGCTTTTCTCAATTTCAGAAATAAACACGTTGCAATAGTCTGCAGCACCAATTAAATCTGGGAAAAGGCTGGCATGGTGTACGTTCATACGACGAAGATATTTTAAGCACTCACCTTGGTTTTCATTTTTGATATAAATTTTGCAGATGTATTTTGCTAAAATATAAGCTTCTTCATCCTCTGAAGCATTAGAGAAATCTTCGCCATGAACTTCTTCGTTGCTCAATATTTCGGCCAGCTTATTTTCAATTGTTGCGTCATGCGGTGAGTAAGTAAATAACCCGGCTTGACTTACTAATCGACCGTGATCATCTTTTTTGGGCTCAAATAACCTTATGTCTTGACATATTTCATTATCAGCAATGAATGTTTTATTTAATATATAAATAGAACGATAAGGATTATCTTCCTCTTGTATCTGGTCCTCTTTGCAAAAGGAAAAAAATAAAGCAACGTATGGAGAGTAAGTCCAATCTAATAAAGGTGTCATTAAACCATGGTGCTGACCTATGGACCATAGTTCATCATCTTCGGGACCATCATTTAATAAACTATGGTCTTTTATCCTTCCTCTAATTGCTTTTCTAAAAAGAGCTAGCTGACGCTCTGCAAGATCTTTGGTTACTATATCATTAGATGTAACCCTGCCAAGAGTAGGTGTCATACTCCAGTCAAAACGGCGGTGTCCCCGAAAAACTAATTGTATATCTGGCTGATTAAAAAAATTACTTTCTAATACGTTAGTAAATTCATGCCAGTCCTCAATCTTGGTTACTGGTATTCTACCACTGAATTCATCAGCGGTAATAATAAAACTCCTTTCAGGAGCGGAGCTATCCCATTCAGGTATTTTATCCCAATAATTATCTGAAATTCTGCTCATTTTATTCTTCCTCAGTCTTTCTACAAGGTAAGATAGCAGCATTTGTTATATCAATTCCACCAGACATAAATTGAGGAAGAAGAGTATCTCGGAGTTGGGCTAATGTTTTATTTTCTGTGATATTATTTTCAATGTATGGGTAATATTGGCTAACAACATTAGTGAAAGCGTCAGAAATTTCTTTTTCAGGGCAAATACATTGCCACCGCATAATCGCTGTTTTATCACCTCGAGGCATTTTTACGCCTTTAGAAGTGAGCATCATATAATCAAAAAATGAATCCTGATAAAGAAGATTGTAAATATACTCCACACTTACGGCACCTCTTGGCTCAAAGGCTAATACATCCGCCGAACGACCACCATTAAATCTAGATAGCCAGATCTTTTTAAAATAGGGGCGAATATTTGAAATAAGAACATGCCCACATCTAAAACTTGGAACGCTATTTGCTGATGGTAATGAAGAAGCTGAAGAAATGCCCATTCGGTTTTCCAGCATATTTTCAGTAGATATATATGTTTCAGGTGTTAGAGATGAAACATCGATCTTCCCGTTGGCAAATATTGCAATATCACTTAACATCCCAAGACGCCAACCCTTTGGAATCTCGCCAAGCGTACTTTTTTGCATAGCCGATGGAAACAGCTCAGCTGTAGCTTTTAACTCGGTATACTGCTCAAGGTGTTCACGCTCAAAAATCACCAGCGCATCAGCATCTTTCCCAGAAATAACCCTCATGGCAGAAAGAGTTGCGTCCTCCTGCGAGCCACCAGCTTCCAGTACGGAAATTTTAGCTCTTACCGGTTCAAAGTCGACAAACCAGCTCTTAAACAGAGCTTGTGCCATTTGTTCTAAGGTTTGACTGATTTGGTTATTATTTTTTATTTTTCGATCTAATGACTGTAAACATTCAGCGGCCCATTTCTGATAGTCTAATGACGGAATGTCTAAAACTATTTTTCTCAGCTCACTTTGTTTAATTCCTTTGACAGTAGTTCCTGTTGATCTTGCATTAAGCTGATTCTGTATAGTTGAACTTTGTAACAAATAAACAAGGTAGTCATTATGCAAAAGCCCACTTTTTCCTCTTAATGTAACTATTCTTTGAGCTAATGCTATTTTCGTATCCCACAGCTGGGCAACTTCACCTAAAGGAGCTTCTGTTGTTAACACAACATCACCTACTTCAGGTAACCCTCTGACCATCCAGTTATCATAATCATCAGAAGGGATGAACTCTGTGGGAGGAAGAATTGTCCCATTTTTAACGATCTTCGCCGTAATTAAAGGTATACCCGATGAAGATTTCTGAGGTGTCTTTCCTCTATAATCTATGATTGCATCCATTGAATCTTCAATCGTTATTTTCTGAGGTTCAAATTTCATATCCCAGCCCTTCCAGATTTACCTTAATCTTTTTCTCTAGGTCAGCACTCTCTGCTAGTTGTCCTTTAAGTTGCATAGTCAGCCGTGCCATTTTCTCCGAAAATAGTTCGTTATCTTCATCCTGTTCAATCGTACCGACATAGCGGCCAGGGGTTAGGATAAAATCATTTTCCTTTATATCGTCCAGCGTGGCCGCAAAGCAAAAGCCTGCTTTGTCTTCATAATCTTTATCCGTCTGCCAGGCATGGAAAGTATTGGCAATCTTTTTGATATCATCCGGCGAAAAATCACGCAATACGCGGTCTTTCATAAAGCCAATCTGGCGAGCATCAATAAACAAAACTTCACCCTTACGGTGCGCTTTGCCGTTTGCACCTGATTTATCTTTGGTCAGCAGCCATATACAGGCCGGGATTTGGGTGTTAGTAAAAAGTTGTCCTGGCAGTGCTACCATGCATTCAACCAGATCCGCTTGAATAATCGCCCGGCGAATTTCGCCTTCGCTGTTGGCATTGGAGCTCATCGAACCGTTCGCCAGCAGCAGCGCCATTGAACCTTTCGGTGCCAGATGGTGGATCATATGCTGCATCCAGGCAAAGTTGGCGTTGCTCTGTGGCGGAGTGCCGTACTGCCAGCGGACGTCATCTTCCAGCTTCGCATTCCACCACTCTTTCATATTGAACGGTGGATTAGCCATAACAAAATCGGCACGCAGATCCGGGTGCTGGTCGTTCAGGAACGTATCGGCGTTTTGTTTACCGAAGTTAAAATCGATGCCGCGAATCACCATGTTCATCGCAGCTAGACGCCAAGTGGTAGGGTTGGACTCCTGCCCGTAAACGGAGATATTGCGTTTCTGCTCAGCCGCGTTGTAATGCTTTTCATCAGCATGCGCTTCAATAAAGCGATCGCTGGAAACGAAGAACCCACCGGAACCCATCGCCGGGTCATAAACACGTCCATTATAGGGCTGGAGCATTTCAACAATCAGCGTAACGATGCTTTTCGGCGTGTAATACTGACCGCCTTGTTTACCTTCTGCCAGCGCAAACTGACCGAGAAAATACTCGTAGACATGGCCGAGGATGTCTTTGCTCTTCAAATTGAGCTTCAAGCCGTTGTATTCAGGTTCGCTGAAGCTGGTATCTGAAAAAACGTTGATCAGGCTGATCAACAGATCGTTACCTAGTTGAAAGTGCCCTATACGGTTGAGGATATTCTTCAACTTCGGGTTGCTGTTCTCAATTGTATCTAGCGCAATATCAATAAGCTTCGATACCGACGTCATCACGATATTTTTACCACTATCGTCTTTCCCTAGAATCGTTCCTATAGGCAGAGCTGCTGTGGCTTTGAGCGTTTCCCAACGAGCCAGCTTTGGCACCCAAAAGACGTTTTTCTCGGTGTAATAATCCTGAACTTCCAGCTCTTCTGCGATCGCCTGCTGGTACGCCTCTTCCGTGTCGTAATCGTCACGAGAAATCGCATAAATGTTGTCCGGGTTGACGTTATCTTCAAACAGTCCTTTCAGTTCCTTCTGACGGGCGTCAAAAGCATCTGAAACATACTTTAGAAAGATTAGACCCAGTACCACATGTTTGTAGTTTGCCGCATCCATATTGGCGCGTAGCTTGTCTGCGGCTTTCCAGAACTTAGTATCCAGATTGTTCAGAAATTGCTGTTCAGCGTTGTCCATTAAAACCTCAAAAAAATCATCTTTGCCTGGTTCGGTATCCAGGTTGGGTAAAATCGGGGTAATTGCCAAGGATCATACCCTGACGTCAGAGTGATACCAAGATGAAGGGCTGATTTTCGCATCAATACCTTGCAGCAAGGGGGGATTACTCTTTTACACTTATAGGTGCAAAATAACGGTGTTTTTCATTTCCATACCGGAGCATCTTACGCGCTATGACCACTCTCGTTTTTTCCTATTCTCATGCAGATGAAGCACTACTCAATGAACTTCAGAAGCACCTGTCCCCTCTGAAGCGGATGGGTAAAATTACCACATGGCACGATCGCCGTATCGTTCCTGGCCAAGAGTTTGAGCGCCAGATTGATCTGTACTTTTCCCAAGCAGATATCATCTTGCTACTGATCAGTAGTGATTTCATCAATTCTGATTACTGCTATCAGGTTGAGATGGCTAATGCGCTTGAGCGGCACAACCGGGGTGAAGCGGTGGTCATTCCGGTAATCTTAAGAGATTGTGCCTGGCATCAGTTGCCGTTCGGCAGCATTATGGCGGCGACAATCGATGGTAAGCCGATTACCCGATTTCCCAGCCACGATGAAGGCTATGTTCAGGTCGTCGATGCTGTCTCCCGAGCCATTGCCAATTTGGAAGCGAAAAAGCCGCAGCAGAGTGTGCACGCTGCAGCTCCGGTGAATCCGATGCATCAGGCAGCAGATGCCGTTTTTACGCCGCGTTCCAGCAATCTTTCTCTACCCAAAAGCTTTACCGACCTGGATAAAGATCGCGCCCGCCACGAGGGTTTTGAGTATGTCGCTCGTTATTTTGAAAACTCGCTGGATGAACTTAAAAATCGTCATGCTGGGTTAGACGTTGATTTCCAGCGAATTGATGCGAATTCATTCACTTGCTCAGTGTATATCAATGGTAGCAAGGTTGGTCAATGTGGCATCTGGCGTGGCAATCAACATCATGGTATGGGGGATATCTGTTATAACCAGGATAACGTTGTTCGAAACAGCATTAACGAAAGCCTGAGCCTTGCTGATAATGGTCAATCTCTCGGTTTCCGTGCTCTGATGGGAGGATTTAGCAGTAGTACCTCACGAGAAGAGTTGCTGACAAACGAAGGGATGTCAGAACATCTCTGGGGAATGTTCTTCGGGGTAATCAAACAGCGTATGTCTCGATGATTAATTGCCCCAGAATCGTTTACTTAGCCCAATTTGAACGAAGCCGGTACTGACAAATTACGATAAGGATATAGAAATGGTACAACTTAACCTTGCCAAGGTGCTGTTACTTGGAGATGAAAGCAATGGATATATCCGTTACGAAATATTTTCAAAAGAAGGAGAGCGACCAGACTATCCAGAAAAAATTGTGGTTTATCGTGAGAAGGTGTTGGAGACGAACGGCGATAAGTATTGGGCCAAAACGGATGAAATTATCAGTCTGGACCATCTCGGATTCCAGGAAGGTGGATTTCAAATGGCAATTACTTACCAGATGCGTTCTGCGCGGCATATGTTTTCAGCGATAGATGAATGCAAAAAACATTATAGTAAGTCCCGCTGACCAGAGGATTATAGAACAGACTAATCCAGCATAGTTGATCTCCGTTCTACTTCAGTGCTGTAGCTCTGGCGTGGTAGGCTGGGCTGCGGCTGACCTTTAATAATTAGTGCCAGATTGCGTATAGTGTCGATTGTCTCTGTTAACCCGTATGGTTATAGCCTCGGAACATAATCGGACTCCTGTTGGCGGGCGTAAGCCGTCCCTGAAGGGCAGGCAGACGCCATGCTGTTGTATAGATTAAAAGGATTGAGAAGGGTATCGCGGTGCGGTTGTCACACTATGAAGTTGTTGCGTAAAGAAATCGCCATCAGCAAAAACGGTGTATGGAATCTCAGCCCTGACTACAGCCGAATGAGCGTTCAGCACTGCTGTAGCGTTTAGTTCGATGCTTTGCCATGTAGCTCAGACGGAAAGTCAGTGCATTTAGTTTGTCCATAAACTCCGGTTTATTGAGCTCCAGGAAAGCTAGAGGGTTATCAACAAAGTGCACCAGCGTCAGATACTCAGGCCAGTCACGCTTCTTCATTGCACTTAGCCATGCGTTCTGAACAAGAGAGGCCAGACCTTTCCCCTGTTCGTCGTAGCTTCCCAGAGCATTGAACGTGTCTGTGTTGACGAAGAGGGCCATGTGATAATGCTTCTTGCCACCCAGTTCTGGTTGCTCCAGCACCCAGACGTAGCGAACTGAAGAGCGATGGCAGCGTTTACCTTCCCTGGCTTTTCTTTGTCGGTAGGCGACTATCTGAGCTTTTAGTGAGTCGATAAAGCGGGATATTAGCCCCGGGCTTAAGTCAGCATCACTGACAATGCTGTCACCCACATCTCCGGCTTCAGGTAAGTGTAAATCCACCCTGATAACCGTGGTTTGTGGATGGTCCTGCAGTGCGTTACAAAGTACCCCTTCGATACGCTGTAGATATTTATCGTTGAAAGGTTCCTGGCGTTGGTCCAGTACCATTGGGTGGATGATGTCATCGAACAAAAACATAATGGATTCCTCCACCTGTCGGGAAACAGCAGGCATAGAGCTGCCTTCTTGGAACACAGACAGGTATAGTGATTGGGAAATTCAGCAATTAACGCTGATGGGGATACTGGGCAGGTGTTGTTTGTGATTTAGCATGCAACTCACGTTGTTACAGCCTTATGCCCTGCAGAGGTTTGCTTAAGTGTTTGTATTATAAAATTACTGACAGGCTATTAGGTCCTTACCCTACAGGTGAATATTACCTATCCGACATTAGTTCCGCTTAGCGGAACCTTTTGGGGCAAGGCTTAACTTATTGTTTCAACGACAATAATTACTCCGAAGTTAGCAGTTCCATAAAATATGTATTTGCCCCGGAATGGTTATGTATCCGTCGCATCTCGAGCGGCTCAAATCAGTGGATCGAGTACTGTACGATAGGCAAAACAGATGTACTCATCCATCTTGCTGGTAAGTATGTGGTTCTCAGCCTGACGGTCATTAACCCAGTTATCTATCTCCTCGCTTGATTTAAACTTTAGATTCTCAATCCAGTCAGCAAGACAATTCCCCAGCATCAAATCGTACCAGCACAGCCAGACAAGCTTTAGACGGAGCTCGGTCCCTCTAAACTGCTGAAACAGGCTGGTGAGCTTATTTGCCAGTGAACGATGTTTTAAACGGACGCATTCGGAAAGCAGAACACCTTCAAGCATGGGATGGTGGGCCAACAAGTGCTCCTGCGTTAATAAGCTTACGTTCAGGTCATCATCTATCGATAATGATGCTGCCGCTGCCTTTCCGTAAATAAGCCGGTGTAGCCAGTGGGGCACAATAGCAATAACAGCTTCTTTCCCAGGGAATTTAAGACAGCCAACCGTCAGGCTATGATAGTGATATATATTTTGATGGCACATTCCCTGCCTGACTGTCAGCTTCGTAAAGTCTGTCAACCAGGTCTGGTAGCATTTATGAAGCTCTTCGTATCGGGGTTTATATTCTTTCATGGTTTAAATATTCCTTCGGGTATAGATGACAGGCAGCAGAAAACCTCCGGATAGCCGGATAATGATTTCATGCTGCGGATTTAGTTCGGGGTGAGATTATTTACGGGAACGGTTGATACGTTCTTGCAGCCAAACTTCGACTTCGCTTTTACGCCAGCGAGAGCTGCGGCCAAATTTGATGGGTCTTGGGAAGGAACCATCTTTGATTAGCTTATATATAAATTTATCTGTCATGCATACGAGTTTGGTAATAAAGGTCATGTCGATAAACTGATCTTCGAGCAAGGAAGGTTGATTGGACATTGCTTGATTCTCCGGTTAAGTAAACTAAGCCGGACTCGTTATATTTGATAACGACCACGTGCTTCGGCATACCAACCCGGTAATCTGTAAAAAAGTTGAAGGTCATTGACCTCTATGCCACTACTGGCCTATTGGAAAATCGATCCCCTAAGTGCTGCATCATAACGAACCGCCAGCTATCAGCTACTGAGTTCTCTGAACGCTGCTCCATACCAATTTCTTGGCTGCCATTGAGCACTGCACTAAGGGAAATTTTTTCATTGCATGTCAAAGGTCGTTTACTGCGGAAGTGAATAAAGCATCCACTTCTTTCCTTGGCAGTTACTGAGTAGTCAATCGAGTTAATGGTAGAAGGACGTGCCTGCTGAATTTGGCTACGATTTTTGTGCAGAACACCATGGGGTAGGTTTCTTCGTGGATTGTAAGTAGAATACTGTATTCTTGATGCGGAAAGGCTAGGTGTCATACCTAACTTATTGATATTTTTTTTCTTAACCGAAATTGAGCGCTACACTTTTACTACGTTATTGCACGGCTTTTATATCATTCTGCCATTCAGAAAAAGTATGGTTTACATCTGGATTATCTTCTTTTACTCTTGAGTGAAATGATGGAAAACACCATTCTAGGGTAGGAGAGGTATCGTGGAGGGGTATGAATTCGATGAACGGGAAATGCGAAAAAAGAGACTGCGACAGGCAAGTCGCCTAAAGTGGTTGAGGAAAAACCCAAGGGCAATGCATTTTTTTCTCTTTCGTTTACTAGCGAACAAAACCGTAGCACTCGCCAGTACGAACATCCGAACAAAGCTCGATATGCCACAGTTTCATGTCCATGCCCCCGATGTGGTCATGTCCCCTCAAAATACGGGAAAAATAAATAATAAAGGCGAGATAAACTTCCAGGATTTAGACATAAATCTGCAGGACTTGGATCTGAATTTTCCCCCACCAAAATGTGAACAAGCTAATGGATTAGACTTCTCTAGGGTAACGAATACGGATGTTATCCCAGATGTAATGGAAAAAATAATCGATGTCATTTTGAAAATGCACCAATCGACGAGGGCAGCAGACCAGGCTATCACGGAAGTGATGGGGGCTTGGGCTAATGCCAGCAATCAGTTCCCTAGAGCATTTTCATGGCTGGATAAGAATAATGAAGAGCAATGTTTATGGGTTTGGGAGCAAATGAGGAAGAAATATATTTCTATTGATACCAAACCTATTTCCTGTGAGCAACGCTACCATTTTATTATTGCTATCTTTGATAACTGGAAAGGGTGGAGTGACGAGCAACTAGGTTATCTGAAAGAAAATAAAAGAAGAAAGGATGGGAAGTTCATTTCTCATGGTTTGGGTGGTGCAAATACTTTAAGCCACAAAGAAATATTGCTCGAAGAACTGAGTAAAGCTTGGGAGCAAAAATCCCGTAGGAAAAAGATTAAAGATACAACTCCTACCTTGAAATTGAATAAACTATACCAAAAAAGGCTGGGCCAGATTGCTGAAAATAAAAGCATGACGCTAGATGAGACACTCAAATGCCTTATCGATAATGAGTTCTCACGTGTCAGTATATTGAAGACTAGATAGTATTAAACCAGATGAGGAATAGGGTACACATCTGAACATCATTCCAAATAATTTCAGACAGATATTATCGCAGTGAATCACCTCCGACGCCTTATTGGCTCGGGGGTTTTGTTTTTCTGTCTGAGGTCGTTTCATGAAAAAATCAGAAGGTTTGCAAGCCATCGAGAAACCGTTGGCATCACTCCCCCATGCTTTCGGTAAACACATTCTTGACCATATTTACAAGCTCACTCACTACGAACCGATCATCGGCATCATGGGCAAAACAGGTACGGGAAAATCATCGCTCTGTAATGCGCTTTTCCAGGGTGAGGTCACTTCCGTTAGCGATGTCAACGCCTGCACTCGTGAGGTGCTTCGATTGCGTCTTAGCAGCGGCGACCATAGCCTGATACTTGTAGACCTACCCGGTGTAGGCGAGAGTGAGCAACGGGATAAAGAATATGAATCTTTATATCGCAATATTCTCCCTGAGCTGGACCTCATCCTGTGGGTTATTAAAGCTGATGATCGTGCGTTTTCCGTGGATGAACGTTTCTACCGTCGGGTTATGTCTGACCACCACCAGCGGGTGCTTTTTGTCGTTAGCCAGGCTGACAAAATCGAGCCATGCCATGAATGGTTTGTCACCAGCAATGCACCATCCCCGCATCAGTTGGTGAATATCGAGGCCAGACTGGCGTCTATTCGCCAGTTATTCTCACCACACCATCCGGTGTGCGCTGTCTCAGCGAGAACAGAATGGAATCTCCCATCAATGATAGAAACGATGATGTGCTGCCTGCCAGACCGAGCCACCAGCCCATTGGTGACACAACTGCATGGGAGGTTATGCAGTGAGCCGGTAAAAAAGCAGGCTCGTGAGGGCTTTGGTAATGCGGTTGGGGAGGTGTTTGATTCTGCGCAAGCGGCATCATTTATTCCCGCGCCACTGAAAGCAGTTATTCGCACTGTCCGCGATGCCGTAGTATCCGCTGCTCGCGCCGTTTGGGACTGGATTTTTTTCTGACCTGGCTTACCTGCCATTATCTTCGGGACATACCCTGTCCGTTCTGATGTTTTATAATCTGCTGAATTTCGACAGTTTTCCCTTTACGCCCCGTCACGGTTGATTTTGGCAACTGTAAAAAATACGTCTTCTGGTGTCCATTCCCTGTCCCTCCCCCTCGTTAGAATAATCGTTTTATTTTCAGCTAATTATATCACTGGAGAACCTGCCTCATGGTTCAGGTTGAACGTCGTCATGACCGGCTTGCCGTCCGACTATCGTTAATTATCAGCCGCCTGGTAGCTGGAGAAACACTGGATTTACGAGCGCTGGCAACTGAATTTGGTGTGTCGGTTCGAACTCTACGCCGGGACTTTCGGGAACGTCTGATGTACCTGGATCTGGAGTATCGCAAAGGCCGATGCCGCTTGCTATCCGGTAGCCGCCAGAGAGAGTTAGCAGTGTTGAAATTTGCTCGTCAGTCAGGCGTTGAAGCTCTGTTTCCTGATATGGATAACCATCTGGTCAGTTCACTGTTGAGCGGATCAGGAGAGTCTCCTTGCCTTATCTGGCAGGGAAGATCCCTGGTTTCATCCCCAGAATCAGGCGTATTCACTCGGTTAGTGAGCGCGGTATCAGAACATCGAAAGGTGACGCTGCTCGGTAACGGTTGCCGCTGTATAGGCCTCGCTCCCTATCGGCTGGTTCTGCGTGACGGCGAGTGGTATCTGACAGGCGAGCATCAGACCCGGATAGCAGTATTTCCCTTGACGGATATTCGTGCAGTCACGCTCCACAACGGCAGCTTCGCTCCTGATATAGCGATGCGCGATATCCTCTCTCACCCGGATTTTCTTCAGGCTTTACCCCACTTTCGCTTTTTCCATTCATTGCTTGTCGCAACTGCCGGCGGGCTTATACCTCAGAAGGAATAACCACGATGAAATTACTTACCACTACATTGCTGGCTACCAGCGTTTGTCTGAGTGCAGTTTTTCCGGCTGACGCTGGCAATATCGTCGGCTCTGTCAAAGCCTGGGAGTACATGCAGGCTGACGGCTGGAAATCAGCTGATGGCATGGATGACAATACGCTGCACAATATGCTCTACCAGGCCAATGTTATTGATAACTACCCGTGGACGAAGCAGTTTTTGCTACGTACCCGTGGTGGTGGTGCAATTTTCCTTGCCGATAAGAAAACCCACACTATTCGTCAACTAAAACTGAATCCTGTCGGTGAAACCTACAACGATATTGAAACGGTTTATCAGGGAGATGATAAAGGAGAAGGCTGCTACTTTGCCGTTATTGATAACCAAGCTTCGGTACGTGATAAGGCTATCGATGCTCTTATATACCCCGATTGGTCTGCACCCCAAGATACGGATGCTGTTCTTAAGGCTAAGATTGCAAAAGTCAGACAACAGATAGCCCCAAAAGTCATTATGGTGATGCCAGATAATTGTGTTAATAAACAACAGCAAGCCACATTGGCGGCTAAGCGCTCGGACGAGGATCGGAAACTACAGCAATGGGTCGCACAGCAAAGCTTAGCGGAATTGTGTCGTCGCACAGGCAACTGCTGAACACTTCCCAAAAGCCACGTCCCAAATGCCACTAAAGGAAAAGAACGATGGAAAGGGATTGTCAGAAAGATATAGATATACCTTCTTTCACGATAGTAAGGGTATGGGCAAAACCTACTTACAGCAAAATCATGCCACTCGTCAGCCGATTGGCTAAAACCTTACCTGCCATTGTCGTTTTAATGCTGTGCCATCCGTCATCCGCTTACGCAGATGAACAACGCTATATCAGTATCAGCAACACCGATACCGTGTGGACTCCCGGTAATATCTGTGTGTATCAGTTCCGTCTGGATAATGGTGGAAGCGGTGTGGGTTTTGGCCCGCTGTCTGTTTCGCTGGGGCTGAAAGACAAGGCGGGCAACACGCTGGCGACGGGAACAATGGACGTTGCCCCCTTTGGCGACAGTGATGCTACTCGTTCTCAGGAAGCTTTTCTTGAACATGAATGTGTCGAAAACGTCAGCGCTGTTGAAATCATGAAGGCGACCGAAGAGCGCAACGGCCATCAGGCTAGGCTGCCACTATCCGTTTTCGATCCACAGTATTATCAGCCACTGTCAGTATCGGTTGCTATGAATAAGGCATCATAACTGGCTTAGACTTAAATCTGCCAGACCTCAGACTCACAACAACATCAGGCCATGCCTCCTTCGGGAAGCATGGCCTTTTCGTTTTTCATCTCCCAAAAAGGAATTAATCATGATCCGATTAGCCAGCCGCTTTGGTGCGGTTAATGTTGTACGCCGCGACCGCCCATTAACTCACGACGAACTGGCACATTACGTGCCCAGCGTCTTCAGTGAAGAAAAGCATGAGTCCCGCAGCGACCGATACACTTATATCCCGACAATAACCCTGCTTGATAACCTGCAACGTGAAGGCTTTCACCCATTCTTTGCGTGCCAGACTAGAGTCCGAGACCAGAGCAAACGCGAACATACTAAGCACATGCTACGTCTGCGTCGTGAAGGACAGATCACTGGCAAGCAGGTGCCTGAAATTATACTGCTTAATAGCCACGACGGCTCCAGCTCATACCAGATGCTACCGGGGTTATTCAGATCGGTTTGCCAGAATGGACTAATTTGCGGTGAGAGTTTTGGAGAGGTACGTGTGCCACACAAAGGCAACGTGGTGGAGAAAGTCGTTGAAGGAGCTTACGAAGTGCTGGGGATTTTTGATCGCGTAGAAGAGAAACGCGATGCCATGCAGTCGCTGATGTTACCGCCACCTGCACAGCAGGCGATGGCGAAAGCAGCTTTAACCTATCGCTTTGGTGAAGAGCATCAGCCGGTGACGGAATCGCAAATCCTATCCCCACGCCGCTGGCAGGATGAGAGTAACGACCTGTGGACCACTTATCAGCGCATTCAGGAAAACCTGATTAAAGGCGGTCTGTCTGGACGAACCACCAAAGGTAAACGCGCCCATACACGCGCCGTTAAAGGTATCGACGGTGATGTAAAGCTCAACCGTGCTCTGTGGGTGATGGCTGAGAATATGCTGCAGCTCGCCTCATGAGCCTTTTTATTATCCCTTCCCTCAGGCCTTGCCAATAAACCGGCGAGGTTTTTTGTTTTAAGGAGCAATTATGCCTGTATTCAATTTGTCCCCTGTATTTCCTGCGAACGAGCAACGAGTAATTCGTCGGGCGTTACGACTACTGGAGAAATATCAGCGTCAACCGAGTGAGCCATTTACCTCTACCAGCTTCACTAAAACCTGGCTGCAACTTCAGATGGCTCATCAGGAACGTGAGGTTTTTATGGTGATGTATCTCGACAACCAGCACTGTCTACTCGAGCGAGAAACGCTGTTTATCGGCACACTCAGCCATACCGAAGTGCATCCTCGCGAAGTGGTTAAATTGGCCCTGAAGCACAATGCCGCAGCGGTAATTTTGGCACACAACCACCCATCGGGTACGGCGGAAATCAGTCAGCAGGATAAACATGTCACTCAGCGGATCGTAAAAGCGTTGGCACTGGTTGAAGTGCGAGTGCTGGATCATCTTGTGGTTGGGAATGAAGTGGTTTCTTTTGCCGAGCAGGGTTTGCTTTAAACGGAGGTTTTTATGTCATTCACACCACCTCATGAATGGGGGCTACAAAGCGATATCACCCCACGCTTTGGCGCAAGATTAGTTCAGGAAGGCAACCAGCTACATTACCTGGCTGACAGGGCTGGTTTGACGGGAAGCTTTAGCCCAGAGCAGCTACAAAGCCAGGAACAGGCTTTCCCACTGTTTATAGTGCAGTTAGAAAATATGTTGCGTTCCGGTGAGCTAAATCCACAGCAGCAACATCAGGTGACCATTCAGCTTACAGGTTTGACTTGTATAGCTGATACCCGTAGTAGCTGCGGCTACGTTTACCTCACTGTTTATCCCGCCCAATAACGTCTTCTCTCTTCTTTTATCAGAACCCAAATTATGCACATTTTATCTGTACCGGCCATGGTGCCGGTTTCGTCACGTCTGTCGCCCGTGCAGGTGTGGCAGCAACTTTTAACGTATCTGCTGGAGCATCATTACGGTCTGACACTTAACGACACGCCATTCCACGACGACGCGACTATCGAAGAACATATCGAGGCGGGAATAACTCTAGCTGATGCGGTGAATTTCCTAGTGGAACGCTATGAACTGGTGCGTACTGACCGTAAGGGATTCACCTGGCTGGAGCAGACGCCGTTCCTGACCGCCACCGATATTCTCAGAGCCAGGCGAGCTACCGGATTGATCAATACTTAAATTCTTCGAGCCTCATTCCTGATTTTTACCTCTGCACTTCCCACCTTTTTTATTCATCGCATAATGCGCCTGCAACTCCCGGCAGGCGTGTTTGCTTTTATGGACGATTAACGATGCAAACAGAACCCGATGTGTTAACAGATCACAACGAACTTATCCTTTCGACCAATATTGAACGAGTGGTCACTGGCCGCGATACCGCACTGAAACAGATAGAACAACTCATTCAGCAGCTTGATGCCATTTCACGGCTGACCTCAGAAATTGGCGGTGGTACAGCGCAAGACTGGGCGATGAAGTCAGGACACCGCTACGATAGCTGGCTGACTGAAAAAGTTGATAAAGCGCTGCCAGCTATCACCCGCAATATTGACCGCAGTATCTGGCGCGATTTGATGCTGAAGTCCGGCATGATGGCTTTGATGGATGCTCAGGCTCGCGACCAGTGGCATAAGAACCTGGAGGAGAGCGATTTTCCAGCCATCAGCGAGGTGAATATACTCAGTACTTTTGAGCAGTTACATCTGAACAAAATGGATGTCTTTGAGCGTGGGATCATCAATGTGTTCAAAGGTCTGTCATGGGATTATAAGACCAATAGTCCTTGCAGCTTTGGTAAGAAGATCATCATTAACAATCTGGTGACGCATAACCGGTGGGGATTTAGTCTGAACTGGGGTTGGCGGAGGGATCAACTGGCCGATTTGGAGCGAATGCTGTTTCTGCTGGATGGTAAACCCATCCCTGACAGCCGGGGTGATATCTCCACCCGGTTGATGGAGCACATCCGGGATAATCCGGCTAAGGACGTTTACGAAGATGAGTTCTTCAGCATTCGTTACTATCAAAAAGGCACCGCGCATTTGGTCTTCAAGCGTCTGGAGTTGATTGAGCGTATGAACGACATCATCGCTAAACACTATCCGGGAATGCTGGCCTCGAGATGATGGGGTACTGATGTTGCCTTCGTCACAGGTAGTTATGCGAACACAAACATGCTATTTTAATAAGTGTTATTAACTTTTATTAAAAGGTGACGATCATGAGACAACTCGCGAAACAGACGATCAGCGCTCAGATCCCTGCAGAGCTTGCAGCTGCGGTTGAAAACCTGGCTATTGAACTGGACAGATCCAAAAGTTGGGTGATTAAAGAAGCGCTGACCGCCATGATTGAAGAGAGAGAGCGGCGGCATCAGCAGATTTTGAAAGGGCTTGCTGATGTCGATGCGGGAAGGGTGGTTAGCCATGCGGATGTGGTTGACTTCGCTAACAAACTGAAAAAATCATAACCTATGGAAATACAGTGGACCCAAAAGGCCCAGGATGACCTGGAGCGTATTTATAGGTTTGCCTCTCAGTACAGTCGGCAACTTGCTGACAATGTATTAGAACGTTTGATCATAGGAACCTCAGGGCTCGCCGACCATCCAAGAATCGGTGTACCTCAGACAAGATATGAACCACGAGAAGTGAGGAAAATCTTGTTTGATGATTATGACGTCCACTATGAAATTCTGCGCGATACTATTTATATTGTTGACCTGTGGCATACCCGAGAGGATCGCTGAAGTTCGTCATCTTCCAGGTAACCTTTGCCCCGATTCGAGTCCCAAAATCAACGATTTAATGTGTTGGTATCGATGTTGGTATATTATCTAAATGTTATTTTTTATTGATTATAAATCAAAGGATTAATCATTATGTGCGAGTCCGGCCTTCGCCACATATAAGCGGCTTGTCCCAAAACTTTTACGACCAGGCAATCACTGAGACGAAGGCATTAACTCCCGATTCCCGCGAAGAGATCTCTCACGATCTCCCCATCAGCCCCAACATACCGCTCAGGCCATATCTCACTCGGGTGAACCTCAAGCGCCTTAGCAATCAAAAACTCACCTTTCGGCCAAGGTCGCATAAGTGCATTTGCCAGCGCTGAAGAAACCAAGCCTGATTCTCGTGAAAGTGCTGCCAGGGATGTTCCTTTCTTGCGTAAACCGGCGATGATATCCGCCGGATGCCAACCTTTAGTCATGATTCCCTCCAACTATTAATTTAACGGTTATTTCTTAGTTCGGTAGCTAACTTAAAAGAAAAAGAAATCGCTGGATATTACGCAAACGTAGTTTTATCCTCATGAGAAGTAGAACGAGATAACGCTATCTTTCGATATTGATTTAATAATTCATATACATGACTTTTTAATTGGTAAAGATATTTGATGGGTATTGTTTAAATAATAAATTACGTTCTATGAAAAATTATTTCAAAACTTGCTTTCCTTCATTAACGAACGCTGACTTGTGATCATTATCTGAATTTTTACTATTTAAGAATAATCTTCCGACTGGGTGTTATCTTTTGTTATCACGGTGTAGTACGGTGGATAATTAATGATGACACGAAAAAGGGATTTTTAATGATAGTTGGTGAAAGGACAAAACCTACATCGGGAACACCTATAACTCCCGGGGGAGTCAGGCAGTTAACATTAAGTGAGATTGCATTAGCTAAGACACTTTATGGTAACAGTATCAATTACAGCAGGGTTTGGGTTCATAGGAAAAGTTATCTTCCCTTCAATCTACAGCCAGTTGGTGTTGCCATGAGCCCAAATGGAGAGATGTGGTACAGGGAAGGTACATATTCACCGGATTTTTCGTTAGAGAAAGAGATACAAAAAAAGCACTTATTCATGCATGAGATGATGCATGTATGGCAATCCCAAAAAGGGATGTTTGTAAGAACAAGAGGAATGTTCTCCCGGTTCGCCGATTATAGCTATAGCCTGGATAAAGCTGATTTACTTCTCTACGGATTAGAACAGCAAGCGTCAATAGTCAGTGATTATTGGCTATTGTTAAATTATGGCTTACAGGGTCATAGCGACTTGCATGAATATCGTAATTACAATGTTAATGAACCTGTTCATTCATTGATCTCAAGATACAAATCGATTTTAAAGGGGTTCCCCGGGTGAGGAAAATAGCGTCTATATTTACGGTTGTCATTATGCTTACAGGTTGCCCAGGGGGTAAACCTGCGCCACAGGCAAGATATACGTACATCAATGACGAAAAGCTCTGTTTCAGCGTTGATAAAAATGATGTGTTGAATTATTACCGAATAGAATCAATTCAGGAAACAGGATACGCCGTAATAAAAAATGATGAAGGGCTACATCTAACATATCTCGATAATTGTATCAATGTACAATGGAAGTACGGCTATAGCTATGCCATTTCTTATGGTCTGAATGATAAACGCTATATACATCGATTTTTTATTGACAACAATGGGCAGCTCACCAATACGGACTATTAGTAATGTCTTTGCCTGCTTATTTATTTTTAGCGGAAATGGAGTGCAAATTGTTGGCGATTGTATACTGCCTGCCCAAGGGGCTACAGGGTTATAAGCAGGAACTCAGAGTCAGTGAATTTTTCTTGGGGATGATCCACACGATCGGTGCCGGATAAAACAGGGAATAGATTATGCCAAACAACTCGGTTATTTAGATCTGCACTGTGTGTTAACCGTTGTACTGTTATTGCTGGTTGCTGGTTGCTGGTTGCTGGTTGCTGGTTGCTGGATATGCGGTATATCAGTATTACTTCAATGGCTCGCCGAATGAGGTGTTTTTCGCCCGCCAAAAAGTCACCGATACTACGTTCTTATATATCACCCGCTACAATGGCGGAGGCGCTACGGTTTAGGATGTCTATCGCTATTATCTGGACGCAATCTATCTGGCGATCCAGTGGAGCATCTGAAGAATCGTGCCCCGTTTTTGATATCAGCAGTAAGCAATTCGAAGGTTACGGGTTATGGCAGCCACGTTAACGTCACGCTCACCGGTCGTGTGTATTCGTTTACCAACTCTGACTTGTTCTATTCCGATGGCGTCGCGATTATGGCGGTTATCAGCTTTACGGCTAACGGCAGTCGTTATAATTCCCGCACCAATCGCGCCGGGCTCCCAACATAAACCCCAGCCACCAGAATATCTTTCGTCACCACGCTGCCTGCGCCAATCACCGCGCCGCTGCAAATATGCTCCGTCAGGATAGTGCTGCCGCTGCCTATGGTAACGTTATCGCCGAGGGTAATGGCTATCCAGTTCTCCGGGTTGGGGTCTGGTCTGCCGCTGCGAAACAGGTCGTTGGCGAAGGTGACGCCGTGGCCGATAAAGCAGTTTTTGCCGGTGGTGACATTTTCGCACAGGAACGAGTGGGACTGGACGCGGGTACCAGAGCCGATCATGCAGTGGCGCTGGATCTCAACAAAAGGCCCGACGAATACGCCGCTCTGCAGCGTGCATTCGTAGAGGTTGACCGGCTCCACAACGGTGACGTCGTCGCTGGCAATTACGTCGCGGATACCGCTTTTTAGTATTTTCATAGTGGTCTGCCCCGGTGAATAGAATGAATTTTATTGAGCATAACTCATGGGCTTTTATGATCCCAATTTATCGTAGAGCCATTGGTGGCGATATAAATCAACATTTCTGATATGAACAAAATCGCAATTAAGAAATCTGAATTCAGACTCTTAATAATGTACAACATTTACACAGTGGCAAGCGACTGTTTATCATGCCTGGCTACCGGGATGGAAGAGACAACAATATACAAGGACGTGATTTATGTCGGCCTTACAATTTCCCTGCAAGATATTTGAAACCCAGAAAAAGATGGATGATAAAAACGCCAAAGATATGAAGTCCGGCGATCTGTCCGAAATCGATCTGAAGGCAAAATTCCACCTGACAGATATTTCTACAAGTGTAAATCTTTACACGTTGACGGAGATCCCTTCATATGAGCATCCGATGGTGCAGTTCTTTCGCCCTAAGAAGGAGGTAAAAAAACTGACAAAATGGGAGTGTGCTCGCATCCTCTTTGATGAGTTCCGGTATTTATCACGTCCTTTTTCGAGGGACGGTCCTTACACATCTTTGATCGAACTAATGATCACGCACATGCAAAAGTGTGGCGGGAAGTCTTTCTGTCATCCATTACTGAACAGTGCGCTGAAGGAGCAAATATTGAGCGATCGCTCGGAGGAAAACAGTACGCGGCTCCGCCTAAAGAAAGTTTTTGATACTAATATTGACTGGGATAGAAAATGCTATCCAGCAGAACAAAAAAAGGATCTGAGTGATGCTATTATGAACGGCAGGCTGCCAAAATTCGATCGTCTTCGAGAGCGGATGAATGGCATGGGGATTACCGTGCATGATACCTGGGCAACGCATATCACAATTAAGTCCCTAACGGTTGATAACGAACAATATCACGCTGAAGTTCACTATAAAATTCAGGATCATTTTGGATTGGATGATGATGATATTTTAAAAATAAAATTCAAAAACATTCGATTATTTCGTATATGGTTTGTCCTGCAACGCTACAGCGAGTTTGCCTTCAAACCCTTTATTACCAATATGGAAGCCACTATTCATATTATTGGGAAGCGCAATGGAATTAAAAAATAAAATAATAATTAGCCTGTTATTATCTGGTGGTGTTTTTTTAGAGGGTTATTTATGGTTGTTATTTCGTCCGGTAGAAATTATTGCCGTACACCAGAGAAATAGCTATAGCGATGTCTTAGTAAGTAACTTTCCTTTTACTAACAAAGGTAAAATAGACTGGTGGTTGAAAAATAAAGAAATGCTAAAGACGAAGTATGATATTCCTAATCCTTCATCCTATGGTAGTTCTAGTGTTGTTTTTTGGCTGTTTAATGATGGTTATAAAGAAGAGGGGAAATATGATCGGCTTTGTTTCAATGATATGGCAACAAAAGTAAACTGCATTGATAAAAACACAGTGCTTACTGTCGGTAATAGCAAGAGGTATGGAACCAGATTTACTCTCTCCGATGGGATTTATCGAATTGATGAAAATGGCAGGGTTATAAAAATCAATAAATAATGGTTGGTTGTACGGCAGAGATATTGATAAGAAATTTTAATTATAAAGGTTGAATAAGCATGACAGTACCCGAATTGTTGAGACGTAGTATAAAGGGACTAAAATTTCTAGCTGGCGGTCTATTGGCTGGATACTGCTTATGGTTAGCATTTCGACCGGTAGAAATTGTTGCTGTTCATCAGAGAAATAGTTACAGCGATGTATTAGTGGAAGGTTTTCCTTTTACAAAAAAAGGGAAAGTACACTGGTGGTTGAAAAACAAAGCCATGCTCAAAGAAAAATATGGTGCTCCAGGGCCAGAGAAGGATGGTTTTTATGTAATTACATTTTGGTATTTTGGGGACGGTTATGTAGAAACGGATGGTTACGATCGGCTATGTTTTGACGATCTGGATCCACCGTTAAATTGCATCGATAAAGATAAAGCTTTTACGGTGTGGCAGGATAGATATAAAAATACAGTAGTTATTTTTCGTGATGGTCAATATCGATTAAGCGAAAAAGGGGATCTGATAAAATATCAGTGAACGCCCGTTCCCCTGAAGACAACTCCGTCAGCACAAAGCCCCGGCCTTTCAGACAGGACTTTGCATGCCGCTACTTCGTATAAAACTTATAAGTCGCCGTATAAGGCACTTTCAGCGTTGCGCCAAAGGTCGCCGGGTCGCAAACCGTGGGGCTGGTTACGCCGCCACGGGTGTCCACGCGCTGGATGTTGCTCACGTTGGCAAACAGGCCTGGCTGCGTTTCGGAAGCGCCGGTCAGCAGCAGCCATGGAATCGAGCCTTTATCTTTCGACGGGCGAGTGGCGCTTAGCGCTCCGGCCACCACGCTGCCGTCCGTCCCCTGTCAGTGTGGGCCGTCGAAGTGTTTGCCGACGAGGTGCTTCAGGCCTTTGTCGCTGAACATAACCGGCTCAACCACGGTAACGTCTTCGCTGGCAATCACGTCGCGGATGCCGCTTTTCAGGATTTTCATCTTGGTTGGTCCTGGCGAATAAAGTGGTCTCCATTAGGCAGAGGTCACTGTCCAACGGCCACAACTTTTTGGAACCATCGGCTACATAACATTTTTTTTATCCCATAAATTTCTAAGCGCCAAATTCTGACTATCGAAAAATAAGAAATCGGGACATAGATTATATTGAGCGTTGGTTTTATGCTGTGGAAAAGCAAACCTTAAGGAAAAGGAATGAGCGCACAGGCGGAAGAGGGCAGCCTCAGAAGAATGACATTGGGCGAAATTGCAATGGCTCGCCGGGTTTTCGGCGATTCAATTTCTTACAGCCGAGTATGGATTCATTGCGACAGCTATCTCCCGTTCGGCCTGCAGAAACAAAACTACGCGATGACGCCAAACGGAGAATTGTGGTACCGCAAGACGATGTATAAAGATGATTTCTCATCTGGCAGCGTCTTTCTTGAAGATAAATATGTTTTTATCCATGAGCTGGGCCATGTGTGGCAACATCAACACGGGCAATGGGTAAGGCTAAGGGGGGCTTTTAGCTGGGCGGCTGAATATACCTATAAATTAGATAAAGAGGCGCTAACAGATTATTCCCTGGAGCAGCAGGCCTCCATTTTAGCGGATTACTGGCTGTTATTGGTTTATGGTATAGACGTGTGGTCCTACTACCAAAGGCCCGGGCGAATGGGGAAATACAGAGGTACAGACAGTAGCCGTGAAGTTCCGGTGCTGTATCGCAAAATAGTCACAGGGAAGGTGAGAACAACGCTATGAGAAAATGTTTGTTAGCCGCTGCCGTGCTCTTGCTGGCCGGGTGTCCTGGTCCGGGCGACAGAATGGTGCCGCGTCAGCCTGCAGAAGTCGTGGCCAAAGGTAATATTGTTTGCGTGGTGTCTCCGCTTGGCAGCGACGAGCGCATAACGGCCGTGCAAATTAACGAAGGGCATGGGAACGTGCAGTACAAGACTTTCGATGATGCTCCAGTTTATGTCGCGAAGGGAGACTGTCTGCCAGCCTTTGGTTTTACCTTCTCTCCCGGCAAAAAATACTCAGTCGCTTACGATGTAAAATCTGATAATTCTTCCTCTCATCTGGTCACAGCAGAGTTTTCTATCACGGAGAACGCTTCCGGCGGAATAAGTATTCAGCACCCGAATTAGTGCTTACTCTCTGAATTGATCCCAGCAGCATAAAGCCCTGGCAGTAAGGCCAGGGCTTTATGCTGCTACTTCGTATAGAACTTATAAGTCGCCGTATAAGGCACTTTCAGCGTCGCGCCGAAGGTCGCCGGGTCGCAAACCGTGGGGCCGGTTACGCCGCCGTGGATGTCCACGCGCTGGATGCTGCTCACGTTGGCGAACAGGCCCGGCTGTGCGTCTGAAGTGCCGGTCAGCAGCAGCCACGGAATCGAGCCTTTATCTTTCGACGGGCGAGTGGCGCTTAGCGCGCCGGCCACCATTTTGCCGTCCTGCATGCCTGGCCCGCAGTTCGGATTAGTGTACACGTGGAAGCCGTGAATGCCCGGCGGCAGGCCTTTCAGGGGACCGGCTCCGATCTAGCAGTGGCGCTGGGGAGCGACGTAAATCAACATCTCTGATATGAATAAAATCCCAATTAAGAAATCTGAATTCAGACTCTTAATAATGTACAACACTTACACAGCGGCTAAAGACTGCTTATCATGCCTGGCTACCGGGATGGTAGAGACCAAAATATACAAGGACGTGATTTATGTCGGCCTTACAATTTCCCTACAAGATATTTGAAACCCAGAAAAAGATGGATGACAAAAACGCCAAAGATATGAAGTCCGGCGATCTGTCCGAAATCGATCTGAAGGCAAAATTCCACCTGACAGATATTTCTACAAGTGTAAATCCTTACACGTTGACGGAGATCCCTTCATATGAGCATCCGATGGTGCAGTTCTTTCGCCCTAAGAAGGAGGTAAAAAAACTGACAAAATGGGAGTGCGCTCGCATCCTCTTTGATGAGTTCCGGTATTTATCACGTCCTTTTTCGTGGGATGGCCCTTACACCTCTTTGATCGAACTAATGATCACGCACATGCAAAAGTGTGGCGGGAAGCCCTTTAGTCATCCCTTACTGAATAGTGCGCTGGAGGAGCAAATATTGAGCGATCGCTCGAAGGAAAACAGTACGCGGCTTCGTCTACAGGAGGTTTTTAGGGACTACATTGATTGGGATAAGAAGTGTTATCCAGTAGAGAAAAAACAGGAGCTCATTGATGCAATTATGGAAGGAAGGTTGCCAAAATTTGATCGTCTCCAGGATCGGGTGAATGGTATGGGAATTACCGTGCATGATACCTGGGCAACGCATATCACAATTAAGTCCCTAACGATTGATAACGAACAATATCACGCTGAGGTTCACTATAAAGTTCAGGATCATTTTGGATTGGATGATGATGATATTTTAAAAATAAAATTTAAAAGTATTCGATTATTTCGTATATGGTTTGTCCTGCAACGCTACAGCGAGTTTGCCTTCAAACCCTTTATTACCAATATGGAAGCCACTATTCATATTATTGGGCGGCGAAATGCAGTTAAAAAATAAAATGATGGTGGGTTTTTTCTGTCTGGCTGGATGTATAGTGGCGGTATACTGCTTATGGCTGTTCTTTCGATCTGTTGAAATCGTCGCTGTTCATCAGAGAAATAACTACAGCAGTATTTTGGTCAAGAACTTCCCGTTCACAGACAAAGGTAAGATTGACTGGTGGTTAGAAAATAAGGATGCACTTAAAGCAAAGTATGATATTCCAAAGCCTGCATCTTATGGGGGGTTTACTATCACTATTTGGCTTTTTAAAGATGGCTATAAAGAAGAGGGTAAGTATGACTGGCTTTGTTTTGATGATATGAATACCAAAATAAACTGCATTGATAAAAACTCTGTTTTTACTATAAGGAAGAGTAAAAACAGAGGAATTACATTTACTGTGGATGATGCTATTTATCGAGAGGAAGAGAACGGTAAGATTGTCAGGCTTGAATATTAGAATATAATGTCTGCAGTTTTGAAAAAACAGAAAATGCTTTATATTTTAGTCAGTTTTTTGGAGTGATTAAATTGAAAGGTAACATAATAAGGGGACTGAAATTTCTAGCTGGCGGTCTATTGGCAGGATATTGCTTATGGTTAGCATTTCGACCGGTAGAAATTGTTGCAGTTCATAAGAGAAATAGTTATAGCCACATTTTAGTGAAAAACTTCCCCTTAACAAATAAAGGTAAAGTACACTGGTGGTTGAAAAATAAAGATATGCTCAAAGAAAAATATGATGTTCCAGGTACAGGGAAAGATGCTTTTTTTGAAATTATATTTTGGTATTTTGGGGCCGGTTATGTAGAAACGGATGGTTACGATCGGCTATGTTTTGACGATCTGGAGCAACCGTTAAATTGTATCGATAAAGATAAAGCTTTTACGGTGTGGCAGGATAGATATAAAAATACAGTAGTTATTTTTCGTGATGGTCAATATCGATTAGGCGAAAAAGGGGAGCTGATAAAATATCTGTAAACGCCCGTTCCCCTGAAGACAACTCCGTCAGCACAAAGCCCCGGCCTTTCAGCCAGGACTTTGTATGCCGTTACTTCGTATAAAACTTATAAGTCGCCGTGTAAGGCACTTTCAGCGTCGCGCCAAAGGTTGCCGGGTCGCAAACCGTGGGGCCGGTTACGCCGCCACGGGTGTCCACGCGCTGGATGCTGCTCACGTTGGCGAACAGGCCTGGCTGCGCTTCGGATGTGCCGGTTAGCTGCAGCCATGGAATCGAGCCTTTATCTTTCGACGGGCGAGTGGCGCTTAGCGCGCCGGCCACCACGCTGCCGTCCGTGGCCTGCCAGTGCGGGCCGTCGAAGTGTTTGCCGACGAGGTGCTTCAGGCCTTTGTCGCTGAACAGGTCGGCTTCCGGGGCCTGGAATACCCAGCTCCCGGTTTTGGCTTCGGCGTCCGCCGCCGCGCAGCGATAGATTTGCACGCCGCGGGCATAAAGCTCGGTTTGCAGGTGCTCACCTTTCGGCGCGTCGATGGAGGGTTCCGCGGCACTTGCCAGCGGCGTCAGGCCGCCCATCATCAGTGCCAGGCAGGCCGTGGTTAAGAGATGCTGTCTCATGACGTGACTCCGCAAACCATACGCGCCCCGCCGCCGCCGAGCATAGCCGGGTGGTCAGAATGGTTGTCGCCGCCGGCGTGGATCATCAGCGAGTGGCCCTTCAGGTCAGACATGCGCAGGCGCGGAGCCAGAACCGGATAGGTTGCGGTGCCGTCGCTGTCGACGTACAGCGCGGGCAGGTCGCCGAGGTGGCCGTTGCCCCAAGGGCCTTCATGTTTGCCGGTGTGGGCCGGATCTAAGTGGCCGCCAGCCGCCAGGCCAGCCACCATTTTGCCGTCCTGCATGCCGGGGCCGCAGTTCGGATTAGTGTGCACGTGGAAGCCGTGAATTCCGGGCGGCAGGCCTTTCAGGTTAGGGGTAAAGACCACGCCGTACTGGGTGGCGTGGTATTCAATGGTGCCTGCCGGGGTGGAAGTGCCGCTGGCGTCGACGGTGTTCATGGCGACAGTGGCGGCCTGTGCCAGTCCGGTGTAGGCGAGGGCGGCAATACAAAGCGTCAGTTTTAGCGTTTTTAACTTATTCATCGTTTAACCCCGTACTTTTATTAGAAGGTGCAAAAAACAGATGTCGCAAAATTTTGTGCTGCGGGCTTATGCGCGGCAGTCAGCTGGTTATAACAAACTGTTTTGCGAGTTGTTTGATTGCTCTGATAGGTAAAGTTGTGGGTTGAAATTCAGCGTGAAGATTTTTAAAAATAATATTTTCATAAGGTTATCCTGTGGTCTTGAGCGATTAAAGGGAGCGGCCTGAATGAAAATAAAAACGGATAAGGCAGTAAAAAGAGAGAGTGAAAAAGACCTGCTAACGATCGTTAAAAATTATCTCGCTGCTGTGCCTGAAATAAAGTGTAGATGAATACGCTGAGGGAGTTGAAAGCGGTCGCTGAAAATCGCGAGATTTTTAAAAAGCTTTTTATTTTCATCCGGCTTGATAAATGAGATATATCTGAACGGGAAAAAGGGCCGCTAAGCGGCCCTTGATGTGAATAAAACGATTCAAGCCAGAGGCCGGGAGCCGATCGAGCGGGCGCTCTTGATCCACGCCATGGACCCCATCACCGCAATGGCCGTCAGCAGGATGTACTCGAGCGACATGGCATATACGCCCTGAATGGCGTAAATCACCACGCTAATCACGTCGATAATTACCCACAGCAGCCAGTTTTCCACGTATTTACGCGTCATTAGCACCATCGCGGCAATCGACAGGATCAGCATCGCGGAGTCCCATAGCGGGAAGGCATCCGGCTGGAGCTGCGGCATCTCAACCGCGACGCCAAGACTCTGCATAATGCCCACCGCAATATGGGTCAGCACGGCGAAGACCGGGTCGATAAAGAAGGTCATCAGCGCGATGGCGACCAGGCAAACTGCCGCCAGCGTGAACGCCTTGCTGCGCGGCAGCCAGCGGATCTTCAGCGCGGCCTCGTTGGCCTCGTTCTGGCGGCTCCACGCGTACCAGCCGTAAAGGTTGGCGGCGAAGAAGAACACCTGCAGCAGCAGGCTGGCGTAAAGCTGGATCTGGAAGAAGATCGCCGCAAACAGCGTGACGTTAATCAGGCCGAACAGGTAGTTGATGATCTTCTCTTTGCTGGCGAACCAGATGCAGAGCAGGCCGAAGACGGTGCCGATGGCCTCGATCCACGAGAGCGCGTAGCCGCCCTCTCCGAGCGGAATGGTGACCATCACATTCTTAATGCTGAAGAAATCCATGATTACTGCTCCTGGCTGTCAAGGTAGAGCGCTTCGAGGGCGAGTAAAATCTCGCGGGATTCACCCTGCAGGCAGGAGTGTTCCTGCTGCTGGTAGTTGTTAATGCCTTCTTCCAGATTGCCGCTGTGCTCAACCACCACGTTAAGCACGGAGGCGATGCGCAAACCGCGCAATGCGCCAACTACCATCAACGGTGCTGTTTCCATATCCGCAGCGAGAATGCCCTTGCCGGACCAGAACTGGTTAATCTCGTCTTCGCGTTCGGTGTAGAAGCTGTCGTGGCTGCGCACATAGCCGCAGTGGCTGGCGTAGCCCAGGCGTTTGGCCTGCTGAGTCAGGTGGTGCACCAGGCCGATGTCCGCGCAGGCCGGGTAGCCTTTGTCAATGTACATCTGGCTGGTGCCTTCGTCCCGCACGGCGGCGGTGGCGATCACCAGGTCGCCGAGGCGGATGTGGTTTTGCATCGCTCCGCAGCTGCCGATGCGGATGAGATTGGTGACGCCGACCTGGCGCAGCTCTTCCACGGCGATGGCGGTAGAAGGCCCGCCCATGCCGGTGGACATCACCAGAACTTCCACGCCGCGGAACCAGCCGCGCAGGGCGCGATATTCCCGGTTGCTGCCGAAGTCTTCCACGTTGTCCAGAAACTGCGCGACGTGTTCCACGCGTTTCGGATCGCCCGGCAGGAGCGCATAACGGGCGTGCGTCATCTCCCGGCTGAGCCGGATATGGGGCTGGAGTTGGGTCATGATAGTTACCTGGCGTTAAACGAGCCATTTGGCATGGCTCAGGATTGGCTGCTGTTATTTAATGTTCGGCGTGCTGGCGCAGGCGCTGAGGGTCGAGAACCTGAATCTGCTCGCCGTGAATCGCAATGATATTGTCTTCCCGCAGTTCGGATAAAATGCGGTTAATGCTGCGCGGAGCCACCGCAAACTGCTCGCTTAATTGCTGCTTATTAAGCGGAATACTGCCCTGTATTTGCTGGTATTTCTGCCACAGCACCAGGCAAAGACGCTGATGTAACGAATAAAGAATGTCTTCCCCGGCCTTTTTGGAGAGCTGATAATATTGATCGCTCACGGCCTGTAATATTTTTTGATTAAAGTAATTGTCTAACCCCAGCCAGCGAATAAACTCTTCCCGCGTCAGCACTAAAAGCGCCGCGTCGCTAACCGTTTCTACCGAGCAGATGTATTGCCGTCGCTCGAAGATTTCCAGCTCCCCCAGAATGTCGCCTTTTTTATAGCGCGCCTGGGAATATTTTCGCCCGTCGTCGGCGGTGGTGAAAACGTCGATTTCCCCTTTAACAATCAGGTGGAATTCATCGCAAATTTCCCCCTGGCGAAAAATCAGCGAGCCGCGTGGGTAATGTTTTAGCTGCCAGCTGCGCAGAATATCCAGCGGGCAATACTTCAGCAGCTCATACAGCACCGGGTCGCCGGTCACGCGTTCAATGACGTTCAGCCAGTCGCCGGGTCTGTTCTCGTTTTTCATGCTGTTCACTATAAAATTTCCCGTCAAATAAGGACAGGACGCCCGTCCCGCGTTGCCCACAGATTAGCGTGAAAACTGCCAGCGGGATCTTAAATCCGCATCGTGGCCGGGACATTTGTCCCGCCAGGGCGCAGGTGGGGTGGGCGATTTGTTTGTTTTTCGTACATACTGTTTTTGACGTTCACCCAATCTATTAACTGTTTATGATTTTAATCAAGGAGTTAACATGTCTGGTTGGTTCGAATTAAGCAAAAGCAGCGACGGGCAGTTTAAGTTCGTGCTCAAGGCGGGCAATGGCGAAGTGGTCCTCACCAGCGAGCTGTATAAAACCCGCGCCTCGGCGGACAACGGTATCGCCTCCGTGCGAACCAACAGCCCGCTGGAGGAGCGCTACGACAAGAAGGTTGCCAGCAACGGGAAGTTCTACTTCAACCTCAAGGCCGGCAATCATCAGGTGATTGGTACCAGCCAGATGTACGCCACGGAGCAATCCCGGGATAAAGGCATTGCCTCGGTGAAAAATAACGGTGGAACCGAAACGGTGAAAGACAAGACTTAACCGGAACCAGGGCGGCGGGGCAATCCGCGAGCATTCACCTGGGTGATGTTTTCGCGTGATGCTGCCCCGGCCGCCTTTTCCCGGTCGCAGCCTCAATGGCTTGTTGTTTATCGCCGGGAGCCTGGCCGTAAAAATGAAAGTTGAATCCCCCCCTGCGGCGTATCGCCCTTTAGAACTTCACCTGTCCATAGCGAGTCAAACGCCCGGCACGGATCTCTCGCAGCTTGTCTCGCATATCAAAGACAAAACCGGCATCGTGCCTGAGCACCTTATTCCGCTTCAAAAAGTCGCCTCGGAACACAATTGCATCATTGGCGTTCGCCCGGTGGACAAGCTGGCAACGGCGCTGATTGAGGCCGGCTATCCGACCAAAGGATTTCACATCAAGGGGAAAAGCGCCTCGTGGGGGCCGCAGGCGGGGTTTATCTGCGTGGAGCAGCGGTTCAGCAAGCTGGAGAACGCCTCGCCCGAGCGAATCGTGAAGTTTAACCTGCAAACGCAGGCCTGCATTGTTGACGGGCATGCTGCCGCCGTGCCGCTGGAAGTTTCCCAGAGCCGCCTGCACGACCTGTTTGAGCAGGGGCTTATCGACAAGCTGTCACCTGAGAGCGCCGGCGGCGTGAGTCATCTCAGGGCCAGCGGGCCAGGTGGGGAGCCTTATGCGTTTGAGGCCCGGCGCCTGCCGGGCAGCGGAGAAGCGCGGTATCTAATTTCCCATCACGGTGCACCCCTGCAGGTGCTTGCCCCACACGCTGAAGCCCGGCCCTTCACCGCGGATTATGATCTGCTGGTCATCGCCCCGCACGTCAGCGAGTTAGGGCCTGAGGATAATTTGCAGGTGCCGGATGTGTCCCATCAGGTATTTCGCCAGCGGCTGGAAAATTACCGCACGCTGCCTGAGCACCAGGCGCTGCGCGGGGACTATGACAGCCCGGCGAGTTTCTACCGCAAGAGCGATGAGGAAACAGGCAACACGAGCGAGCGCGCCCGCAGGATGATTGGCGTGCTAAACCAGGTGCTGGTGGGGGACGGGGAAAAAGTGGTGCATCACGCAACGGACAGCGCCAACCCGGTTACCGATCCTGAGAGCAACTACCCGGCCACGTTCGCGCTGCCCCATAAAATCGGGCGCTTTGCGCCTTTGTGCATTATTGAAAACAAAGACGATCTTGCGGAGCTGGTGCTTCAGGCCAAGAACGCGGGCTACCACGTGCCGCTGAATCCGCTGTGGGAAAAGGAGGTCCTTGGCGTGCGCAGCGACAGGTTTACTGCCGCAAAGTTAACGCTGGAGGCGGCGCAGTTCACAAGGCCGATTCGGCAGCGCTAAAGTCGCGTTTCGATATATCGCAGGGAGAAATCCCAAAAGCGCATTCATTGTTCAAAAAATAATCGTCGGCGGGTCGATACTGAAACCAGAAGCATATGACTTACCCAAAAGTTAACTCACAGAGGGATATGCTGATGAACAGAGATCTACAGGCAGTAAATAATTTTGATTTTCTGGCGCGTAGCTTCGCGCATATGCAGGCTTCGGGGCAGCAGGTGAATCTCCAGGCCGTGACAGGCAACATGAGTCGTGAGCAGAAAACGTGGTTCTGCGAACGCTTCAACCAGTATTGCGAAGAAGAATTCCGGGCCGCCGAGCTCGAACATTGAAATAATGGGCCATGCGGCCCGTTAAAGTTGCAGACAAAGAAGGAAAAAGCGTGGTTTTTCCTTCTTTGTGGCGAGCAGCCGAAAATCAATGGATTGATTTTCCAGTTTATTTTCAGGTGACAGATTGCAGAACTTTATCCGCATGAGCTTTGTCATCAGTCTCGACGGGCCAGATGGCCCGTTATCTGTTTTAGCCCTTCAAAACGCCTGTTTCATCCAGACTCTCGTTAATTACCTGTTATCCGGCTGGGCGCGAACGTTGTTCAGCCCGCTGGTGTTGATCCGGTATGGCTGCCCGTTGCTGGATTTAATCAGCTTCTTGGTTCTGAGCTTTTTGAACACGGCCAGCGTGCAGTCGCTGAGCAGCAACCCTTCGCGGGAGTAACACTCAACGGCGGTGACGCGGCCTGACGAGTCGCGAGTGTGAACGATGCGTCCCCCTTTCGCTAAAACGTGAAGGGTACGCTGTTCCTGACGGGATAAATTCATGCTGAAAAACCTTTTCATCATCATGTGCAAAACGTGCCAACACAACGCGTGTGTTCGCATAAGAGTTAAGCGCAGTGATAATCAGTCCGGCCTGTGACAGGCGGGGCACTGATTATCAGATGATGACATTCTCCAGCATCAAGCCTCTGAGTAAGTTCGGTAGAAATAACGGGCGGATAATAACACAGAAAAACTAAAGGGAAATAATTAAGGGATCCAGTTGTCCCACGCTGGCTGCGGCGAAAGCTCCCCCACAAGGAAATCAATAAACGACCTGACCTTAGGATTGCTGTATTTGCTCGGGAAATAGAGGGCGTACAGCGCATGGGTTTCGTAAGTGATGATGCCGTCCAGCAGCAGCGGGGTTAGTTCATCCTTTTGAATATGGTCGCCAATCAGATAGGTGGGCAGGTAGGCGACGCCCTGATTTTCCAGTACGGATTTAAGCAGTACCAGGCTGCTGTTGGCCTGGATTGGCGTACGCATTTTTACCAGGTGCTGCCGTTCGTGCTCGTCTGTAGTTTTAATCTGCGGTGTCAGCCCTGGGTAAACCAGGCAGTCGTGCGTGACCAGATCCGTGCGTTTGCCCGGCATCCCTTTCTTGCTGAGGTAGTCTGCGGTGGCACAGTAAGCCCAGCGAACTGGAGCCAGTTTGCGCATGGCGTAATTTTGCGGCGGAGAGGTGGATATTCGCAGGGCGATATCGAAGTCGGATTCATTAAGATTAATAAAGTTATCGTTGAGATCAATATAAAGATTCACATCGGGGAAGTTCGCCCGGTATTTATCAACAAGGTTGACCAGCCTGGCGTAGCCAAACGCAATAGAACAGGTGATGCGCAATTCACCCTGCGGATTGTTGTAATAGCTTGATGTGGTATTTAGCGTGTCGTCGAATTCTTTAATTAACTTATTAGCGCGGTTAAACAAATATTGCCCCGCATCGGTTAGCGTGATGCTGCGGGTCGTTCTTTTGATAAGCGTTGTGCCCAGTAAATCCTCCAGCGCCGCCAGGCTCTTGCTCACCGCCGAAGGCGACACGCTGAGCTGTGCCGCCGCTTCAGACAGCCCGCCGCAATCGATAATTTTGACGAATACCTCGAGATGCTTGAGTGAAATTGGCGCGCTCATTTTTTCCTTTTATTCACAAGTGATTTGAGGAAACGGTATTAATTCCCCATACCAATCCAATTTCAAAAGTGTAACTATTGCGCTGTAGTAAATAAAGAAGTTGGAAAATGAATTTTATACATTATTAGTGATTTTCATCACAAAAGTCCGGGGATTTAATTACAGCAGTTGGTAATTGTGATTTTCGTCCCAGTTATTATTACTTTTATTGAGAAGGTATCCTTTATGTGGACACGCCTTGAACCCTACAAATCATCTTTTGTTCTTTTATTTGCGCTTATTGTCGGCGGCTTGCTGGGTATTTATGCCCCAACTTACGCCATTAAATTACAACCTGTCGGGCAAATATTCCTCAACCTGTTGTTTATGATTATTGTGCCGCTGGTTGGCGTCAGCGTGATGTCATCTATTGCCGGCATGACCGACCTTAAACGGTTAGGCCGCATCATGGTGGTTATTTTTATTGTTTCCATCGCCATGGCGCTTATTCCCGCCGCAGGCATTGTGCTGCTGGCGCTTTGGTACAACCCGGCACAGGGCGTGACCATCGATCTTTCCCATTCGGTGAAAGGCGGCTCGGGGGAGATGGATTTTGTCAGCATGGTGACCACCAGCGACTTTGTCGGGTTGTTCTCCAAGTCGAACATCCTGGCGCTGATCGTGATTGCGATTATCGCCGGTGTAGCGATTGGTCAGTCGGCGGATGCGGGTAAACGCATCGCCGCTCTGCTGCAGGACGCCAACACCGTTATCATGAAAATTGTCTCTATTATCATGAAGGTGGCACCTGTCGGCCTGGGCTGCTACTTCGCTGCAACCATGGCGAGCCAGGATGCTTCGCTGCTGATGACCTTCGCTCGCGCCATCGGGTTATTTATGGCGGCAACGCTTATCTATTACGTGCTTGGCTCCATTTTCTATTCGTGGATTGGCGGCGGGCTTCCGGCAGTAAAAGCGTTCTGGAAACACGCGATTGAACCTTCCGCGACCGCGCTGGGGACCTGCTCTTCGCTCGGTACTCTGCCGGTTACGCTGCGTGCGGGCAAGGCAATGGGCATCAACCCTGAAATTGTCGATGTCTCGATTCCGCTGCTGGTGAACCTCAATAAAGGCGGCGTGGCGATGATTGCCGCGTTGAAAATCGTCTTTATCTATTCAGTTCTTGGCCTGCCATTTACCAGCGAAACCTTCTTTCTCGCGATGCTGATTGCCGTGCTGTCGGCCATTATCGTTGGCGGCGTGCCGGGCGGCGCGTTCCTCGGGGAGATCTTTATTGTCACGACGCTGGGGCTGCCAATGGAAGCCATCCCGCTGCTGGTGGTGCTTGGCACCATTACCGATGCACCGGCCACGCTTATCAACGTGATCCACGATCTTAATGCGGCACAAATCGTGGAACGCTTCGCCGGAAAGAAACGTGGTGAACCGGAAACCAGCGCTCCGCTGGCCGCAAACAGCCTCGCTGGCTAAGCCCTCTGAATGGAATGAATCAGGAAATAACGGGAGAATTTTATGAAACAGAAAAGTCATCTTGAAACTCAGCTGATCGTCGCCGGGCGTGAAAAACGCTACACCCAGGGGGCGGTAAATGCGGTCATCCAGCGCGCGTCCTCGCTGGTATTTGACAGCGTGAAAGCCAAAAAATTTGCCACTGCCAACCGGGCAAACGGCGAACTGTTCTATGGCCGCAGAGGCACGCTGACGCATTTTTCCTTCCAGAAGGCGATGACGGAGTTAGAAGGCGGTGCCGGGTGCTCGCTTTATCCGTGCGGCGCGGCGGCGGTCACCAATGCGATTCTGGCTTTTGTCAGCGGCGGAGATCATATCCTGATGACCGGCGCGGCCTATGAGCCAACGCAGGATTTCTGCAACAAGATCCTTAGCAAATTCAACGTCTCAACAACGTATTACGATCCGCTGATTGGCGCCGGGATCGCTGAACTTATCCAGCCCAATACCCGCGTTGTTTTCCTTGAGTCTCCGAGCTCAATTACTATGGAAATTCAGGACGTGCCCGGCATGATTAAGGCGATTCGCGCCGTTAACCCGGAAATTGTTGTCATGCTGGATAACACCTGGGCCGCCGGGGTTCTATTCCGTGCGCTGGATTATGGTGTAGATATCTCGATTCAGGCCGGGACCAAATACACCATCGGCCATTCGGACGGCATGTTGGGGACGGCGGTTGCCAACGAACGCTGTTGGGATCGCCTGCGTGAAAACTCGTACCTGATGGGCCAGACGCTGGATGCCGATACGGCGTATATGGCTGCCCGTGGCCTGCGCACGCTGGGGGTGAGGCTGAAGCAGCATGAGGAAAGCAGCCTCGCGATTGCCCGCTGGCTGTCGGCTCATCCGCTGGTGGAACGGGTTAACCATCCCGCGCTGGCTGAATGTCCGGGACATGCGTTCTTCGAACGCGACTTTTCCGGCAGCTCCGGCCTGTTCTCCTTTGTGCTAAAACAGCGCCTGACGGACGAGCAGCTTGCGGGTTACCTGGATAATTTTACGCTGTTCCATATGGCGTATTCCTGGGGCGGGTTTGAGTCACTGATCCTGGCCAACCAGCCGGAAGAGCTGAATGACATTCGTCCGGCAGGCAAAGTTGACTTCAGCGGCACGCTGGTGCGAGTCCACATTGGCCTGGAAAACGTTGAAGAACTGATTGCTGACCTGGAAGCCGGTTTTACCCGCATCGCCTGATTCCCTCTTTTGCCGCCCGCAAGGGCGGCTTTCTCGCCCGAGTTATTCTGCTATTCCCTTTGTGATGGAATAAAATATTCGTGATTGTGTTCACGCACATGGAATAAAATATTCCATACTATGCACAACAGAATACACATAACGGATGCCCCGATGAAAATTAACTTAACCAAACTGGTCACCGAAGGCCGCAATCCGGCCAGCGCGGAAATCGACACTCTGCCCACCTTAGAGATGCTTAAAGTTATTAATAACGAAGACAAGCAGGTGCCGCTGGCGGTGGAAGCCACGCTGCCGCAGGTCGCTCAGGCTGTCGATAAAGTGGTGGCGGCTTTCGCCCAGGGCGGCAGGCTGATTTACAGCGGCGCAGGAACGTCCGGCCGTCTGGGGATCCTGGATGCAAGTGAGTGCCCGCCAACCTTTGGTACGCCGCGTGAGCAGGTCGTCGGGCTGATTGCCGGTGGGCACCCGGCCATTTTGCAGGCGGTAGAAAACGCCGAAGACAACCGTGAAATGGGTGAGCAGGATCTGCGTAACCTGAACTTCAGCGCGCGTGACGTGCTGGTAGGGATTGCCGCCAGCGGGCGCACGCCTTACGTACTGGGCGCTATGGCCTATGCAAAAAGCGTGGGGGCCACCGTCGCCGCAGTCTCCTGTAATCCGGGCAGCGAAATGAGCCTGGCGGCGGATATCGCCATTGAACCGGTCGTCGGCCCGGAAATCGTCACCGGCTCTTCACGCATGAAGGCCGGGACGGCGCAAAAGCTGATCCTGAATATGATCACTACCGGGTCGATGATTCGCAGCGGCAAAGTCTACGGCAACCTGATGGTGGATGTGGAAGCCACCAACGCCAAGCTGATCCAGCGCCAGGTCAATATTGTGGTGGCGGCGACCGAATGCAGCCCGGAGCAGGCCGAAGCGGCGCTTAGCGCCTGCCGCCGCCACTGCAAAACGGCGATCTTCATGCTGCTGAGCGGCCTGTCAGCCGAAGAGGCAAGCGATCTGCTGGCGAAAAAACAAGGCTTTATACGTGAAGCATTGCGGGGGTTAAACGGGTAGCTATGGCGAAAATCACCGGCTCGATGATGGCAGACATCCTGCGCCTGACGGGCGGCAGCGGCAATATCCTTGTCTGCGGCAACTGCATGACGCGCCTCAGGCTGACGCTCAAAAACAGAGATCTCGTTCAGCACGACGACCTGAAGAAAATCCCCGGCGTGATGGGTGTGGTCAACGGCGACGACCAGCTGCAAATTATTCTCGGCCCCGGCAAAGCACAAACCGCCAGCGAGCTGATGAATGGCCTGTTAAAGCAGGAGGGCTTAAGCGAGCCGGAGCGTGGCGAAAGCGCGGACCTGGCCGCGCTCGCCAGCCAGAACAAACAGCAGATGAAGGCGAAGCAGAACAGCGCGGTGCATAACTTCCTCACCAAGTTTGCCACCATCTTCACGCCGCTGATCCCGGGTTTTATCGCCGCCGGGCTGCTGCTGGGTATTGCCACGCTGCTGCAGCAAACGCTGATCGTTGAAGGCACAGCGCCTACGGCCTGGCTGACCCAGCTTATCGCCTATATGAAGGTATTCAGCATCGGGCTGTTTACCTTCCTGAGCATTCTGATTGGCTTCAACACCCAGAAAGCTTTCGGCGGCACCGGCGTGAACGGGGCGATCGTCGCCTCGCTGTTTATTCTGCGCTACGTGCCGGAAGGCAAAGTGGGCTACTACGCCGGGATGGATACCTTCTTCGGGCTGGCTATCGACCCGCGCGGCAACATTATTGGCGTGCTGCTGGCCTGTATGCTCGGAGCGTGGATCGAACGCCAGGTTCGACGAATGATCCCGGACAACCTGGATATGATCCTCACCTCGACGATCACCTTATTGATCACCGGGGCGATCACTTTTGTGGCGATCATGCCCATCGGCGGCGAGCTGTTCAAAGGCATGTCCTGGCTGTTTATGCACCTGAACGGCAACCCGTTCGGCACGGCGATTCTGGCCGGGCTGTTCCTGATTGCCGTGGTGTTTGGTATTCACCAGGGATTTGTCCCGGTCTACTTCGCGCTGATGGATGCCCAGGGCTTTAACTCGCTGTTCCCGATTCTGGCGATGGCCGGTGCGGGGCAGGTGGGCGCGGCGCTGGCTCTGTTTGCCCGCTCGCCGAAAGGCTCGGTCCTGCGTACGCAAATCAAAGGGGCGATTATTCCCGGCCTGCTGGGCATTGGTGAGCCGCTGATTTACGGCGTGACGCTGCCGCGCCTGAAGCCGTTTATTACCGCCTGTATCGGCGGCGGCATCGGCGGGTTCTTTATCGGGCTGGTGGCCTGGCTGGGGCTGCCAGTCGGACTGAATACGGTGTTTGGGCCGTCAGGTTTGGTGTCGATTCCGCTGATGACTTCCCATCAGGGGATCTTCGCCGGGATGGCGGTTTACGTTGCCGGGATTGTTATCGCCTATTTGGCCGGGTTTATCATGACCTGGTGTTTTGGCAGTAAGAACGTTGATTTGACTTAAGTTAATATGACTCTTGCCCGCCCGCCTTCTGCGGGCGGCGTTATTCCCGCTCAGCAGCTAACCTTGCCCACTTTTTTTCTAAGGACGGAAAGGCATTAGCGATAATTTTTTATTCTTTTATGGAATCGTTGCCGTTGGAAATACTGCTCTCTCCCCCGAGACAGGAGCAGAATCATGGCAGCAAAACGACACTCACTCTGGCTGGTTGCACTGGCCCTAATTGCGGCTCAGGCCCACGCGGTGGACGTTACCGTGGCGTACCAAACCTCCGCCGAACCCGCCAAAGTTGCGCAAGCCGACGACGCTTTTGCCAAAGACAGCGGGGCGAAAGTGGAATGGCGTAAGTTCGACAGCGGCGCGAGCGTGGTGCGTGCGCTCGCCTCGGGCGATGTGCAAATCGGCAATATCGGCTCCAGCCCGCTGGCCGTTGCCGCCAGCCAAAACGTACCGATTGAAGTCTTCCTCCTGGCCTCCCAGCTCGGTAACTCTGAAGCGCTGGTGGTCAAAAAAGGCATCAAAACGCCGCAGGACCTGATCGGCAAACGCATCGCCGTGCCGTTTATTTCGACTACCCATTACAGCCTGCTGGCTTCCCTCAAGCATTGGGGCATCAAGCCGGATCAGGTTCAAATTCTAAATCTTCAGCCTCCGGCAATAATTGCCGCGTGGCAGCGCGGGGATATCGACGCCGCTTACGTCTGGGCTCCGGCGGTGAACGAGCTGGAAAAAGACGGCAACGTGCTGACGGACTCGGCGCAGGTGGGCAAATGGGGCTCCCCGACGCTCGACGTCTGGGTCGTACGTAAAGACTTTGCTGAAAAACATCCTGATGTGGTCACCGCTTTTGCCCGCAGCGCCGTTGCGGCTCAGAAAGGCTACCTCGACAATCCTGACGGCTGGCTTCAGCAGCCGGACAACCTGAGCAAGCTTTCGCGCCTGAGCGGCGTACCGGAAAACGACGTCCCGGGGCTGGTGAAGGGCAATACCTACCTGACGGCGAAGCAGCAGGTTGAGCAGCTTAGCGGCCCGGTGAATAAAGCCATCGTGGACACCGCACACTTCCTGAAAGAGCAGGGCAAAGTGCCGGCGGTCGCCACCGATTATAGCCAGTTTGTGACCGACCGCTTCGTGAAGCCGCTGGCGCAGTAAACAGGAGACACGGCGATGCTACAGGTTTCGCATCTCAGCGCGGAGTACGGCGGCAAGCCGGTACTCGACGACATTAATCTGACGGTGGACGAGGGCGAGCTGCTGGTGGTGCTCGGCCCTTCCGGCTGCGGTAAGACCACGCTGCTTAACCTGATCGCCGGTTTCGTTCCCTATCATTCCGGCAGCATTACGCTTCAGGGCAAAACGGTTGCAGGCCCTGGCGCCGAGCGCGGGGTTGTTTTTCAGAACGAAGGGCTGCTGCCCTGGCGATCGGTACTGCATAACGTGGCCTTCGGGCTGCAGCTTGCCGGGCAGGCTAAGCCCGAGCGGGAAGAGATTGCGCTCGACATGCTGCGCAAGGTTGGGCTGGAAGATAAGGCGAAAAACGCCATCTGGCAGCTTTCGGGCGGGCAGCGGCAGCGGGTGGGCATTGCCCGGGCGCTGGCGACGAAGCCCCAGCTTTTGTTGCTGGACGAGCCGTTTGGTGCGCTGGATGCCTTTACCCGCGAGCAGATGCAAACTCTACTGCTGAAGCTGTGGCACGAAAGCCGTCGGCAGGTGCTGCTGATCACCCACGACATTGAAGAGGCGGTCTTTCTGGCGACGGAACTGGTCTTGCTCTCGCCAGGCCCTGGCCGCGTACTGGAGCGGCTTCAGCTTGATTTTGGCCGTCGCTTTGCCGCCGGAGAGCCGTGCCGAAGCATCAAATCCGATCCAGAATTTATCGCCAAACGTGAATACGTGCTGAGCCGCGTGTTCGATCAGCGGGAGGGCTTCTTATGAGCATAGTGATTCCGGACAAACCCGTGTGCCGCAGGCTTGCCTTGCGCTGGCCGTTTTCGCGTCAGCTTACCCTGAGCGCAACCACGCTGGTGGCGTTGGTGCTGCTGTGGTGGTGGGTGGCGGCGCAGCATTGGATAAGCCCGCTGTTTCTGCCGCCACCGGGGCAGGTGCTGGCGAAGCTTATCACCATCGCCGGGCCGCAGGGCTTTATGGACGCCACGCTTTGGCAGCATCTGGCCGCGAGCCTGGGGCGCATTCTTACCGCGCTTGCCGCTGCGGTGTTGATAGGCATCCCGGTGGGCATTGCAATGGGGCTGAGTCCCACCGTGCGCGGCATTCTTGATCCGCTGATCGAGCTTTACCGCCCGGTGCCGCCGCTGGCCTATTTACCGCTGATGGTGATTTGGTTTGGCATCGGCGAGACATCCAAAATCCTGCTGATTTACCTGGCGATTTTTGCGCCGGTGGCCATGTCCACCATGGCGGGCGTGCGCAGCGCGAAGCAGGTACGCATTCGTGCGGCTCAGGCGCTCGGGGCATCTCGCTGGCAGGTTATCTGGCATGTGATTTTGCCGGGCGCGCTGCCGGAAATTCTGACCGGATTTCGCATTGGGCTGGGCGTGGGCTGGTCCACGCTGGTGGCCGCAGAGCTTATCGCCGCCACGCGCGGGCTGGGCTTTATGGTGCAGTCCGCCGGTGAGTTTCTGGCGACCGACGTGGTGCTGGCCGGGATCGGCGTCATTGCCGTCATCGCATTTTGTTTAGAACTGGGGCTACGGGCGCTACAGCGCCGCCTGACCCCGTGGCATGGAGAAGGGCAATGAGTGAAAAAGTGAACATTAAGCCGTTGGGGCCGTATATCGGGGCGCAGGTTGACGGCGTGGATTTAACGCGCGGCCTGAGCGACAACCAGTTCGAGCAGATTTACCACGCGCTGATCCGCCATCAGGTGCTGTTCTTCCGCGAGCAGGAAATTACGCCCGAGCAGCAGCGCGCGCTGGCTCTGCGTTTCGGCGATCTGCATATTCACCCGGTTTACCCGCATGCCGAAGGCGTGGAAGAAATTATCGTGCTGGATACCCACAACGATAATCCGCCGGATAACGACAACTGGCACACCGACGTGACCTTTATTGAAACGCCGCCTGCCGGAGCGATTCTGGCGGCGAAGCAGCTGCCGGAAACCGGCGGCGATACGCTGTGGACCAGCGGGATTGCCGCTTATGAGGCGCTGTCCGAGCCGTTTAAAAAGCTGTTGTCCGGGCTCGAGGCCGAGCACGATTTCCGTAAATCGTTCCAGGAGTATAAGTACGCCCACAGCGAAGTCGAACACCAGCGCTGGCGCGAAGCCGTGGCGAAGAACCCGCCGCTGCGCCATCCTGTGATTCGCACGCATCCGGTCAGCGGCAAGCAGGCGCTGTTCGTCAACGAAGGCTTTACCACGCGGATTGTTAACCTGACAGAAAAAGAGAGCGAGACGCTGCTGGGCTTCCTGTTTTCCCACATCACCAAACCAGAGTTCCAGGTACGCTGGCGCTGGCAGCAAAACGATATTGCCATCTGGGACAACCGAGTGACGCAGCATTACGCCAACGCCGATTATCTCCCGGCTCGCCGTATCATGCACCGCGCGACAATCCTCGGGGATAAGCCTTTCTGGCGCGGCTGAGCATCCGAAGGTGTGATTGATATTTGCTCTTTTGGTGGTTATTATAACCACCAAATTTCACTTCATGGATGAAGGAATGACAAGCGCAGAGCTGATAAGGATGTTGAAAAAGTTGGGATGGCTACACGTGCGTACCAGAGGCAGCCACCACATTTTTGAAAAAGAAGGTGAGGCAAACCCTGTCGTGGTACCCCACCCAACCAAGGATTTGGCCCCGGGAACGTTGCATAAAATTCTTAAGCAACTGGGTGAGAAATGAATAAGTGGCGTGCCAACGAGTAGCGCTTTCAGGAGAGAGGAACGTATGAAATATCCTGTGTATTTGCACCAGGCCGAAAGTGGAAGCTGGTCAGGGTTTGTGCTGGATATTGAAGGCTGCTATTTCGCCGGAGACACCATCGATGAGGCTATCGATGACGCCCATGGCGCGATTAATGCTCATCTGGAATATCAAAGCGAGAAAGGCAGAGCGGTGCCTGTTGCTCTGACGATTAACGATCATAAAAATGATGAGAGTTGCCAGGGGGGCGTTTGGGGATTTGTTGATATCGATATTACCCGGTACGAAGGTAAATCGGTAAAATTGAATATTACGTTGCCACAATCCTTGCTGGCGAGAATCGATAGCTATCTCAGTGGTAATAGGGAGTACGCCAGCCGAAGTGGTTTTTTAGCAGAGCTGGCTCGCCGTGAATTAACTAAACGCCTGTAGCTTCTCATCACGAATATGGCCCGCCAGGTGCGGGCCTTGTTGTTTTTACAACTTAAGCCCGCACCTTCACCGTAACCAGCACCGCTGTCAGCAGCATCAGGCTGCCGGACAAGATAAGCGGGGCCAGCAGGCCGAGGTTATCCAGCGCGAGGCCGCCTATTGCCGCCCCGCAGGTGTTGGCCAGTTGAATTACGGCCACCTGAATTGACCCGGCTTTTTCCGCCTGATCTGCCAGCGAGCGGGTGATCCACGTTGACCAGCCGACCGGTACGAGGGCAAAGGCCAGCCCCCAGACAATAGCAATCACCGATGCCACGGCTTTGTTCGTCCCCCACAGCACCAGTATCGCCGCGCTGATAGCGAGAATTAATGGCGCGCAGGCCAGGGCCAGCTTGAGCGATCGTTTCAGGATCGGGGCGGAAAGAGAGGTGCCGACGAAGCTGGCAATACCGAAGCTCAGCAGCACCAGCGTCAGGCCGTCCACGTCAAAGCCCGCCAGGGTCATATAAACCGGGCGAATATAGGTAAAGAACGAGAACTGCCCGGCGAACGCCATGAAAATTGCCAGCATACCCGCCAGCACGCCCGGGCGTTTGAGCAGGCCAAACATGTTTTGCTTCTGGTGCGCCGCTTCCCCTGGCAGAGAAGGCAGCGCTTTCCAGACCCAGATAATACAGGCGACGCCCATCAGGGCGGCGGCGTTAAAGACGTTGCGCCAGCCGATGATCCCCCCGAGGAAGCTGCCCAGCGGGGCGGCAATCACTAGCGCAATCGAGACGGCTCCGAAGATAACGGACAGCGCCTTAGGCACCGTGCGCGCGGGCACAAGGCGCATGGTCAGCGAGGCCGACATTGCCCAGAACCCGCCCAATGCCAGCCCAAGACAGGCGCGACCAAGCAGCAGCAGAGAGAAGTTGCCCGCGAACGAAACCAGCAGGCAGGAGGCGGTGAGCAGGACGGCAAAAAGCAGCACCACGCGGCGGCGATCGGTCGATCCAATCAGGTTGGTGACAAACAGGCTGGCAAACATCGCCACAAAGGCGGTGACCGTGACCGACTGCCCGGCAAGGCCTTCGGAGATATTCAGTTCCTGCGCCATCGGCGTCAGCAGGCTAACCGGCAAAAACTCAACGGTAATCAGGCAGGCCACGCAAAACGCGATGGCAAAGACTGCCGACCAGTTGGGGCGTGTTACTGAGGTTGCCGGAATGGTATGGGGGGCGGTTTCATTCATCCTGAAGTCCTGGGTCAAAGTTTGGGGCAAGCCTTCCAGTGTATCACCGCTTGCGCAACGTCTTTAACCTTTTGGCAACTTCACTCAGTATTGCGCGGCAGGCGTTCAAGATCCCTTTATCTGAATCAAACAAAAAATAAACAAATTTAACAAAAAACGAACAATTTTCTGGGGCTAAGAGAATAATATAACCCCCTAAATTAACGAGGCTTTTATCTCTCCAGAATCATTTTCCCGAAAGGTTTACCTGGTCATTTCTTAGGCGTTATTAAGACTGAGCTTATGCAACATAAAGAATTGGTATCTATTACTTAAATAAAATTTAGCTTAATTTAGCCATACTTCGTAGCCCATCACGAATATATAAAAATTTCATCTTGAATTATTAAAGATAACTTTATACGGCACATTAAATAATGTGCTGGGGAAACGTTTGTCTTTAATTCTAATGAAACCACTGAGCATTCTAAGGAATTCCCACAGGATGTGGGGAATGCGTTATGCGGTCATTTGAGACCGATGATGATTCAAACGGAGTCATGAAGGATGCCTGACTCCGATGTGCGTTTTATATATGAAGGAATACCCATGAAATTAAGCAAAATCGCCTCTTCTCTGATCGCAACCGTTGCTCTGGTCAGCAGCGCCGCTAACGCAGCAGATCCTGTTACCGTTAATGGCGGGACCGTGCACTTCCAGGGCGAGCTGGTTAACGCCGCTTGTGCGGTAAGCACTCAGTCCGACGGCCAGATCGTTAAACTGGGCCAGTACCGTACCGCCGCTTTCACCAAAGTGGGCGATACCTCTTCCCAGATCCCATTCAACATCGTTCTGACCGATTGCGATAGCACCGTGGCGGCCACCGCTTCTGTGGCATTCACCGGCCAGACTGATGCGACCGACCCAACGCTGCTGGCGGTAAACTCCAGCGGGAACGCAACCACCGCGAAAGGCGTGGGTATCGAGATCCTGGATCGTACCTCTAAGACCCTGTCTCCGAACGGTTCTACCTTCTCTACCGCTCAGACTCTGAACGACGGTGAGAACACCATTCCGTTCACCGCTCGCTATAAAGCAACCGCTGCCACCGCGACTGCCGGTGCTGCGAACGCGGACGCAACTTTCGTTATGAAATACGAATAATCAGCCACGGCTGAGAGCACAGGGATGATTCAGCCTCACGGATGAGGCTTGTCCGACGCGAGTCCAGAGAGGACGATGATGATAAGGAAAATCCTGCTCCTGGCGATGCTGGCTGCGGTGAATCCCGTTCAGGCAAAGCGCATTGTGGTTATCCACGGTGGGGAAGTGCATATGCAGGGTGAGCTGGTTAACGGCGCCTGCGCCGTCGCACCTGAAAGTCAGGAAATGACGGTGCAAATGGGCCAGTACCCGAGCAACGTATTTAAAGATGTTGGCAGCTACGCGCCGCCCAGCATCCCTTTTACCCTTCGGCTGACGGACTGTCGCCCGGAGGTTTATGACCATGTGGGCATCGCGTTTCAGGGATCTACTCCTGCGGAAGATCCTCTGGTCTTTCTGGCCACGTCCAGCGTAAGTGGCAATGACGCCAGCAGCGGCATTGGCCTCGCATTATTCGACCAACAGCAGCAGCTGATTATTCCCAATAGCGAACCGGCGTCTTATTCGGAAATAACTACGCAGGAAATGAGTTTTCATTTTACTGCCCGTTATCGCGCGGTTTCTAAGCATATGTCGCCCGGAAATATTCGCTCTGACGTCTGGTTCACGCTGGTTTATCCCTGAACCTCTGCTTTTCCATTCTGGCTATTTTGATGGTACCTGTCGTGATGAACAAATTATATAAAGCCGCTTCGGCACTGATGCTCTCTTTAATGATGATGACTTTTAATGCGCAGGCTGCGGGCGGTATTGCCCTGGGCGCTACGCGCGTTATTTATCCGGCCGACGCGAAACAAACTTCGCTGGCCATCACCAACAGCGATCCGAAAGAGCGCTTCCTGGTGAACTCATGGATCGAGAACGATCTCGGCCAGAAAGAGAAAAGTTTTGTGGTTACGCCGCCGCTGTTTGTCAGTGAGCCAAAAAGCGAAAACACGCTGCGTATTATCTATGCCGGGCCTGCGTTACCGACGGATCGCGAGTCTATTTTCTGGATGAACGTGAAGGCCATTCCTTCCGTGGATAAAAACAGCGTTGAGGGAAAAAACGTCCTTCAACTGGCGGTGCTTTCCCGCATCAAACTGTTTGTACGCCCTAAAAATCTGCAGATGCAGCCGGAAGATGCGCTGAAAGAGATTCGCTTCGCGCGCAACGGTCAGTACCTGAAGATCAGTAACCCGTCGCCTTACTACGTTTCACTGGTCAACCTGAAAATGGGGAGTGAAAAACTGCCTAACACCATGGTGGCACCGAAAAATAGCGTGCAGGTTGCCGTACCGTCCGGCGTTCAGGGGGCGGTGAGCTTCCAGACTGTGAACGACTACGGCGCGGTGACTAAAGCACAAGCGGGTGTCATGCAGTAACGCCAGGCGGGCAAAGGGAAGCCGATAAATCATGAAGAGATCAGTCTCGCGTAAGGTGTTTACGCTAGCGCCGCTGGCGGCGACCATTGTGGCCTCATTTTGGCCCGCGTTCGCTGCCGCTGAGAGCTATTTCAACCCGGCATTTTTGTCGGACGATACCGCGGCGGTGGCGGATCTGTCTCGCTTCGAAAAAGGCAGCAGCCAGCCGCCGGGCGTTTATCGCGTGGACATCTGGCGCAACGATGAATTTGTTGCCACCGAAGACGTACATTTTACGGCGACGGAATCGAAAGTCCCTGCTTCTGAAGCCGTGAAGTCCGGCGGGCTGACGGCCTGCCTCGACGTCGACTGGCTCAAGCGGCTCGGGCTGAATATGCTGGCGTATCCTGAGCTGGCGAAATATAAGTCCGGGGAGTGCGTCCCCGTGACTACGGCCGTGCCAGGCGCTGAAATGAGCTATGACTTTTCGCGTCTGCGACTGGATATTAGCCTGCCACAGGCCTCTTTAATCAACAGCGCCCGCGGTTACATTCCCCCGGATCAGTGGGATGAAGGGATCCCGGCGGCGCTGCTGAACTACACCTTCACCGGCAACCGCGGCACTTACAACGACAGCTACTATCTGAACCTGCAAAGCGGCCTGAATCTGGGCCCGTGGCGCCTGCGCAATAACGGGGCCTGGAACTACACCAGCGGCGATGGCCACCACCAGAATCAATGGCAGAATATCAGTACCACGCTGCAGCGCACGATTATCCCGCTCAAGGGCGAGCTGGTCATGGGCGACAGCAACACCGGCAGCGATGTGTTCGACAGCCTCGGGTTTCGTGGGGCGCGCCTCTATTCTTCCGACAGCATGTACCCGGACAGCCTGCAGGGCTACGCGCCAACCGTGCGCGGGATTGCCCGCACCAACGCCAAGATTGTTGTCCGCCAGAACGGCTACGTGATTTATCAGAGCTATGTCTCTCCGGGCGCGTTTGCCATCAGCGACCTTAACCCGACCTCTTCAAGCGGTGACTTAGAGGTTACGGTAGAGGAGAAAGACGGCTCTGTACAGAAGTACACCGTGCCTTATTCCACCGTGCCGATGCTGCAGCGTGAAGGCCGGTTTAAATATGATGTGGTGATGGGGGATTTCCGCAGCGGGAATAACCAGCAGGATAAGCCGTTCTTTACTCAGGGTACGTTGATTGCCGGTCTGCCGAACGGCTACACCGCCTATGGTGGGACACAGCTGGCAGAACGCTATACCGCCGTTGCGTTAGGTGCCGGGAAAAACCTCGGTGACTGGGGGGCGATTTCGCTCGATCTTACCCATGCGCACAGCAAGCTGGCGGATGACAGCGATCATCAGGGGCAGTCGCTGCGCTTCCTGTACGCCAAATCCCTGAGCGGCTACGGAACTAACTTCCAGCTGCTGGGCTATCGCTACTCCACGCGCGGTTTTTACACTCTGGATGATGTGGCCTACCGGAATATGGAAGGCTACCAGTACGAGTGGCAAAACAATGACAGCAACCGGCAGGAGCTGGTGGCGACCAGCTATCACAACCTGCGCTACAACAAAAAGGGCCGATTTCAGGTCAATATCTCCCAGTCTCTGGGGGATTACGGCTCGGTCTATGTTTCCGGCAGCCAGCAAACTTACTGGGGAACCGATCAGGACAACACCTGGTACCAGCTGGGGTACTCCAGCGGCTGGCGCGGGATCAGCTACTCGCTTTCCTGGTCGTGGAGTAAGTCGCTCGGCCTGGCAGACACCAACCGGATTGTCGCCTTCAACCTTTCGATTCCGTTTAGCACGCTGCTTGGGCACGGTTATTCGCGCGATACGGCGCTGGATCGTGCCTACGCCACGATGGCCACAAGCCGCAGCTCTGACGGCAAAAATAGCTGGCAATCCGGGGTCGGCGGCACGCTGCTGGAAGGTCGCAACCTGAACTACAGCGTGAGTCAGGGGCATACCAGCAATAACGGCTATTCCGGCAGCGCCACTGCCAACTGGCAGGCCACGTACGGCACGCTTGGCCTGGGCTACAACTATGACCGCAACCAGCATGACTTCAACTGGCAGGCTTCCGGCGGCGTGGTCGGCCATGCGGACGGGGTGACCTTCAGCCAGCCGCTGGGCGACACCAACGTGTTGATTAAAGCGCCGGGCGCTTCCGGCGTCAGCATTGAAAACCAGACCGGGGTGAAAACCGACTGGCGTGGCTATGCCGTTATGCCGTATGCCACGGTTTACCGCTACAACCGCGTAGCGCTCGACACCAACACAATGGACAACCACACCGACATTGAAAACAACGTCAGCAGCGTAGTGCCGACGGAGGGTGCCCTGGTCCGCGCCACCTTCGATGCCCGAATTGGCGTGCGCGCCATCCTCACCGTTAAACGCGGCGACCGCCCGGTGCCGTTTGGTTCCGTGGTGCGGGAAGAGCAAAGCGGTGTGACCAGCATGGCCGGTGACGACGGGCAGATTTACCTCAGCGGCCTGCCGCTGAAAGGCAAATTGCTGATCCAGTGGGGCGACGGGAAGGGTTCCCAGTGCCGCGCCAACTATTCCCTGCCGGAAGAGAGCCTGAAACAGGCTGTCGTCATGGCAACCGCCACCTGTTCATAGCGTGCGGAGAGATTCAGGAAGATGAAAATGAAACTGAGCAATGTTATCGCGGGTGGCTTGCTGCTGGCCTGCGCAGGTCCTGCTGCCGCAACGGTGTGCTACAACTCCAGCGGCACCGTCACCGATGTCTCTTATGACCTGTCGGACAAATTTAACAGCAGCAATAACAACGTTGGGCAAGTCGTTACCCTGGCGGAAAAAACGCAGTGGGTCGGGGTGAATGCCAAATGCCCGGCCGGCACGATCGGGAACACGACGATGCGAAGCTACAAGACGGAGCTGCCGGTTCAGGAAGTGGTGGGCAGTTATCAGTACCTGAAGATTAATGATTATCTTAACGGGGCGATGCAGATCACCGACAGCTATGCTGGTACGTTCTACCCGCCGCGCAATTATATTCAAATGGGGAGCCACCCGAACGTCTCTAAGCAGCAGCCTTTTGGCGTACAGGATTCGAAGCTGGTGTTTCGCCTTAAAGTCACCCGCCGTTTTATTAACATGGTGCCGATTCCACGCCAGACGATGTTCCGGGTCTACGTAACGACCACCTCTGCGGATCCGTTAGATACGGTCGTTTACACCATCAGCTACAGCGGCAAAGTTGAAGTCCCGCAGACCTGCGAAATCAACGCCGGGCAGGTGGTGGAGTTTGATTTTGGCAGCATCGGGGCATCGTTATTCAGCCAGGCCGGAGCCGGTAACCGCCCGCAAAGCGTGACGCCGCAAAGTAAAACGGTCGGCATCAAATGCACTAATATCGATGCCCAGGCTTACCTCACGCTGCGCCTTGAGGCTGAGAAAAGCAGCGGCAATATGATGATATCCGATAACAGCGATCTGGGCTTTATCGTGGCGAACGCCAGCGGTACGCCGCTGACGCCAAACAACCTTGGCAGCAAGATTAATTTCCAGCTTGATGATGCCGCTGCGGCCCGGGTGGGAATTCGCGCCTGGCCGGTCAGCGTGACGGGCGTTAAGCCGAAGGAAGGGCCGTTCACGGCTCGTGGTTATCTGCGCGTTGATTTCGACTAAGGGGACCTGATGAACAAGTTTATCCTGAGCGCGCTGGCGCTGGTCCCGATACTCTGCGTGCCCTCAGTGAAAGCGGCCTCGCCGCTGGGGGAAATCAACGTTGAGCTGCATGGAACAATCGTGGATTACACCTGTGTCGTGGAGACGGGCGGGGACAATAAGACGGTGAAGCTTGGCTCGTGGCCGACCAAACAGCTGCGCACCGCCGGGAGCACAACTCAGGCAATGCCGTTTAACCTGAAGCTAACCGGCTGCCCGCCGAGCGGTACCGCCTCTATCACCTTTAATGGCAAGAGTACCGGCACGGGACTGCTGGCGCTAAACGCTGCCAGTACGGCGAAAAATGTGGCCATTGAGCTACTGAATGAGGATAAGTCCCGATTGTTGTTGAATGATGCCAGTAAAACGATGCCGGTTGATGCCAACGGCGATGTGACGCTCAAGTTTTGGGCAAACTATATTGCCACGGCGGACAACGCGGATGCCGGGCTGGCCAATGCGGATGCGACGTTTCTGATTAACTACAATTAAAGCATCGTTAATGGTTCCAGAAAATAACCGGGAGGAGTCTTCCCGGTATTTCCGCTTCCGGTGCGTAATGGTCCTTTATAGCAGTTCATGCACCTTGGCATAGTCAATCAGCTCGACAATGGAAGTGAGTCCGAGTTTAGAGAATATATTAGCTTTATGTGCGCTAATGGTCTTGTTACTCAGTAATAGCTGTTCGGCAATCTCTTTATTCGACAGACCGTTTGCCAAATAACGCAAGACTGTGATTTCGCGGTTGGATAACGGCATATCGTCCATCGTTCCCCGGCGTGATTTATGGCTGCTGATAAAATGCAGCGTTTCCGAAGGGAAAAAGGAGTAGCCAGAAAGCAACATTTCAACCGCGTTAAATATATCTTCCTGTTCCTTACGTTTGCTCACAAATCCGTTGGCGCCGGCCTGAATAGCGCGCCCTGCGTAAAACGACTCTGATTTTGACGACAGGAAAAGGATTTTGGTTTTTTCCTGTAATCCTTTGATTCTTTTAAGTAATGTAAAGCCATCTGTGTTGGGGAGTTCAACGTCAAGAATCACCAGATCGACTGGATTCGCGCGCATATAGTCGATAACTTCCCGACCATCATCTGTTTTTAAAACAACATTAATATCTTTATTTTTCTGGAGGAGAACTTCTATCGACATTCTGACAATAGGATGCTCGTCCATAATGATTACGGATGCCGGTTTCATTTTTTTTTGCCTCGATTGTTTGATAAAAACATCGCTTTGACACAGCGTCAATGGCAGCGAAAGTGATAAACAGTGAGTTGGCGGTTGCCGGTCTTTATGCGGGAACCTCCTTGTTTTTTTTTAACTCTCTTCCTTTTTAAATTCGTTATTGTCGGCGGGAGAATGACTGCCTAAATAACTTCACATGTAATCCTTATAGATGCCATGGCAAATATAAATATGTGATGAGGTGATTATACAGCGCAGTTTTTGTGGGAAAAGTCTGATGTTCCTGGAATAAGTCTAAGTCAATACGAAATGCTGTGTAGTTAATTGACCTTTTTCTAAATTGAATTAACGAACCTAATTTTTTAGTTAAGGTGGGTTAAAAGACTTTTTATTGGAGAAAAAATGACATTTAGTTCTGAATGTTGTTATTTTGTTTTGGATCAAAAAGTGCTGAATGGCGTCATAGCGGAATAATTGCTTCCAGGAATAGTTGTAATTGTTAATTTTTTGTTTGTTTTTAACTCAATTTGAACATTGAAATTAAGTAAATTCTTAAAATATCTTATGCCTCAGTAGGTTAGTTCGATAGCCAATGTGCGCTATTTGCAACAGAAATTTCATGTAGAAGGTGCAGCAATTTACTGCGGTTATCGAGCGCCAGTCGAGTCAGCAAAACGTTGAAGCGATAAACGACGTAATGATAGGGTTTCTCAAGTAAAAGGGCGATTGATTTCAATGACTCTCCGCGGCTCAGCGCCAGTAAAATCGCCCACTCTCTGAGGGAAAAAACCTGCGTGTCGTAACTCGCCGCCAAATCTGGGTCGCCGGGGCTTAAAGCCTGTTTCAGTTTGTCCGGGGGGAGACGACGCTCGACAATCTTGCAGCCAACGGCCTGCTGAATAAATCGTGTGATTTCGGGCTTTCGCTGCGCGCTAAGCAGCATGATTTGGTGTTGCGGCGTGGTGATAATTTGTTGGCGAATGGCCTTCAAAACGTCAAGTGTGGGGATCTCCAGGCTGTCGAGGTCGACGATCAGTCGCGGTACGGGAGAGTGCACCTGATGCGCGATAACGTCATCCAGCGAAGAGAGCACGGGAATGTTAAGGCGATGGAAAAGAGTGCCGGTGATTGCGCTGCTGAGGAAATTGTCGGCAGAAACGAGGATGGCATCGGGCTTCTTTGGTTTTTGCCCCCCAATCAATTGCTGTTGAATATATTCGAGTCGATCAAAAAAAAGTGGCGCGGTGGAGTTGGCGGGGTTTAGAAGATAATCAGTCCTGGTACGACGGTGTTTATTTCGCCTCATAGCTGCGCACATAAGCCTGCTCACAATGACAAGGTATCAGAGAGCAGCCAGCGTTTATGCGGCCATAAATAGCCTTGCCCGAAGCTGGCACCTGACTGGCGAGCAAGCTCGAGATGATGTGTGTCTTCGATACCTTCAATGATAATGTGAGGTGAAATGTCCGCGCACCGTGCGACCAGGCGTTGAAGTGCCCTGGGATTTTTACCGAGCGTCCAGAATGCTTGCTTATCAATTTTTACTCCGCCGACATCAATGGCGTAGCGGTGGAAGCTTTCAATACAGCCCTCGGTAAGGTCATCCAGCCATACCGATATCCTTTGTTGCTGTAACAGCTTAATTCGCTCCCGCAGGCAAAGCTGATGCCGCCTGGAGCACGTATCAAAAAGTGGAGCATCCTGTATCTCAATTGTTATCCATGATTCACAAACATCAAGCAGCCGGGCGAATAGCCGCTCGTCAATCAGCGCCATAATGGGAAGGTTAAGGAAGAAGCTACCGGATGCCTGTCGGGACTTCAGCAGGTTGGTCTGACGGCAAAAAAGCGCCACGCTGTCGGCTGCCGACAGGTTTGCAAAAAAAACCTCGGAATCTCGTGATGGCGCGGCGAGCTGGCTGAGTACTTCGTGGCTAATAACGTGTCCGCTAAATAAATTAACAATCGGTTCCAGACGGAAACCGGAAATATGCTGGTCAACAGATAATAAATTGTTATCTCTAGAAATATTTATCATTATTTTGTCGCTAATTGTGACAGCTATAACTGAATTGCTGAGCAATCAATGCCCTGAGAGGAAGAGGTGGTGTGCTTTCAGCAAATTTGGAGATTTTTCTGAGCGTATTCTCTCAGCGCCTCGAATGAGTGAATACCGGGGATGGCTTATTCCAGGTTGCGAAAATTCGCAACCCTGAAGAGTGAGGGGCGCGTTTTTTTTATAATTAAGAGTAATTCCCTGGCATAATAAGAAAATACTTAATTAAATAATTCAATCCAGCAAGAACGGCAGATTGAGTTTGATATAATTCATGAGTTTATATTGGCTCTTGATATTAAGTTTTTTCATAATCGACAGTCGTTTATCCCGCGCAGTATTTTCATCAATATGCATAATAAAAGCCGCGTCAATCAGCGAGTAACCACAGGCCATTAGCTTCAGTAATTCACGCTCCTGCATGTTGAAATGCCGCGTTGTGCAGTAGTGGCAAATAGACGTAGGCACGGGCAGGGTGTTTTTTTTGCGCCGTTCTGGATCTATCCAGGGGGCCAGTTTGAGCCTGACATCTTCGACCTCATCCTCACGATAGATAGACGGCAGCATATACAGGCAGGGACGAAACATCAGGTTCTCCTGATCCTGCTTTTTACAGATGAGGATCACCCGCTGATGGCGCGTCGTCTGCGGTATTTTGTAGCAGTTGGCGGTTGACCAGTTGTCGTCTAGCGCGAAAAAAACCAGATCGGCGACGTCCTGGTGCGCCAACGGTAGGAAATGATAAGTCTCGCTAAACTGACGGCAGAGCTGCTGGATAATAATTTTAATGCCATTGGCAAAATGGCTATTTCTTTCACAGATAGCAACGGTAAGCATGCCTTCCTCCGGGCTGGTTGACTATTAAAAAAATGATAGTGAAAAAAACTCGGATTATGAATGTGTTACGACTTAACCCCGCAGGTGTGGAGGATGAATTATTGCCAGGCCATTTCCTGGGAGTAGCAGAAAAAACGGCAAAAAAACGCTTTGGGTAAAGTTTTCTGCTGTTACGCCGATGATTAAGACTTGTCTTACAGGGAATGAGAAGCAATGTTAAACCGTATCAAAATCGTTACAAGCTTACTGGTCGTCCTGGGGCTGTTTGGCATTTTGCAGATAGCTTCCGGCGGATTGTTCTTCAATGCGCTGAAGCAGGACAAAGAAAATTTCACCGTTCTACAAACCATTCGTCAGCAGCAGTCAACGCTGAACGGCAGCTGGGTCGCGCTGTTGCAGACCCGTAACACCCTGAACCGCGCCGGTATTCGCTACATGATGGATGCCAATAAAATTGGCAGCGGTGCAACCGTTGAAGAACTGATGGCGATTGCCAGCACTTCGCTGAAACAGGCTGAGGTTGAGTGGGCGGCTTATGAAGCTTTACCGCGCGATCCACGCCAAAGCGACGCGGCCGCACAAGAAATTAAGCGCAACTACGATATTTATCACGGTGCGCTGGCAGAGCTGATTCAACTGCTTGGCGCGGGGAAAATTAATGAATTCTTCGATCAGCCAACCCAGGGGGATCAGGATGGCTTTGAGAAGCAATACGTTAACTATCTGCAGCAAAACGACCACCTTTATCAGGAAGCGGTCGACAGCAGCAACAGCTCTTACAGCATGGCGATTTGGATCCTGATTGGCGTCCTGATTGTGGTGCTGGTGGTGATCCTTGTGGTCTGGCAGGGGATCCGCACCACGCTTATCTCTCCGCTGAATCGCCTGATCGAAAGCATTCGCCACATCGCCAGCGGCGATCTGGTGCGCAAAATCGACGTGGAAGGCACCAACGAAATGGGGCAGCTGGCCGAGAACCTGCGCCATATGCAAAACGAGCTGGTGATTACCGTGGGTGAGGTCCGCAACGGCGCGAATGCTATTTATAGCGGCGCCAGCGAGATTTCCATCGGCAATAACGATCTCTCTTCTCGTACCGAACAACAGGCGGCTTCGCTTGAGGAAACGGCCGCGAGCATGGAGCAGCTGACTGCCACGGTTAAACAGAATGCTGAAAACGCCCGTCAGGCTAGCCAGCTGGCGCTAAGCGCCTCTGAAACCGCGCAGCGCGGCGGTAAAGTCGTGGACAATGTGGTGCATACCATGAGCGAAATTGCCGGCAGTTCGCAGAAAATTGCCGACATTATTAGCGTCATTGACGGCATCGCCTTCCAGACCAACATCCTGGCTCTTAACGCCGCCGTTGAAGCTGCCCGTGCGGGTGAGCAGGGACGTGGTTTTGCCGTGGTAGCCGGGGAAGTGCGTAATCTGGCGCAGCGTAGCGCGCAGGCCGCGAAAGAGATCAAAACCCTGATTGAGGATTCGGTTAGCAAGGTGGATACCGGCTCAACGCTGGTTGAAAGCGCCGGGGAAACCATGGGGGAAATCGTTAATGCGGTGACCCGCGTGACCGATATCATGGGCGAGATTGCCTCTGCTTCTGACGAGCAAAGCCGCGGGATCGATCAGGTTGGATTAGCGGTTGCAGAAATGGACCGTGTGACCCAGCAGAACGCCGCGCTGGTGGAAGAGTCTGCCGCCGCCGCCGCTGCGCTGGAAGAACAGGCCAGCAGGCTCACGCAGTCCGTTTCCGTATTCCGTATCGCTCAGGAACGCCAGGCCAAAGCCCAGGCCGCTGCGCCAAAGGCTGTCGCGACGACGACTGCTCCGCGTAAAGCCGTGGCTGCTACGTCTGACGATAACTGGGAAACCTTCTGATTCGAGCTGTATAGGAACAACAAGGCGGGTAGCTCAATGCTGTCCGCCTTTTTTATATCCTCGCTACCATTTCCAGCGCGTCGCTGTCCTGAAGCCAGTCGCGCGAATTGATCCTCAGCATTTCCATAAAGGTCGTCCCTGCGGTGGACAGCCGCCCTATACTGGGGCAAACGATGTTCACGCTGGTTGCCGGCAGCACTTCTTTAAGCGCCAGTGGCCGAAGGTTTTTTTCATAGCCAGGAAAGCGAAGCCTGACCGAAGTCCACATGCTAACAATGGGCGCCTGTTCTATCATGCGCGCCATAATCCACGGCGAGGAGCAGTGCACAATCGTCGGCGGTAGCGGCAGGTTATAGCGGCGGAAGACCTGGCCCAGAATAGAGTGCTCTCCCGGCTCATCCCAGTCCAGCCAGGGAAATTGCATCAGGCTTTTCAGCGTGGTGGTGTGGGTGACGGGATGATGCTCGCCGGCAATAATGGTGTTGCTGAGGGCGTAGAGCGTTTCCTGGTAAAACGTGCCGATGGGCGTTCCGCTGGCAATGGTCATCACCGCCATATCCAGCCGCTGATTAGCGAGCGCATCCAGAATCTGGAGCGGCCTGCCTTCCATGGCGATTAACTTCACGCCGGGAAAGCGGCTCTGGTACTGGCTCATTGTGGTGCTAAAGGGACCGTAAGAGGCGGCGGAGGTAAATCCAATGCGCAGCTGACGCATGGCTTTTCCGAGCAGATTATCGATTTCATCCCGCGCCTGATGTAACGAGCGATCGATATCCCTGGCATGGCGCAACAGCACTTGCCCGTACTCATTTAGCGTCACCCCCCGTGATGAGCGTTGCAAAATTGGCATGCCGATTTCCGTCTCCAGCTCCTGAATGGTTTTGGAAATAGCGGGTTGAGTGAGATGCAGCGCCCGGGCAGCCTTGCCTATGCTGCCCTGTGCGGCAACTTCTAGTAATACATCTAATTGATTTATTTTGATTTTCATTTGTCACTCCGCCATCGGCTTTCGCCATAGTGCAAAAAATGCACTTTCAGGATACGAAGAATATAACCAAAGCCATAACTAATTTTTATGTTTGCGATGTTCTTTTTTTATGCAGATAGTCGAATCACCCTCAGAAGTCACAGCCCGACATGCAAAAAATAATGAGAAGGAAGTGAGCATGAAATCATCTGCAAGTACTGCCTCAGCGGCTAGCGGGTTGATCGCCGCGATGCCGCCTCAAAGCCGTCCTCTGGAAGAGCGAACCAGCGCTAAGTCTCTGGTGGCGGTAACATTGGGTAACGGATTAGAAATCTATGATTTTGCGGTTTATAGCTTCTTTTCAGTGATCATTGGCCACCTTTTTTTTCCCTCCAGTAATGACTATGTTTCGCTGCTGCTGGCGGTAGCGACCTTTGGCGTCGGTTTTGTGATGCGCCCATTGGGCAGCCTGGTGCTGGGTAACTATGCGGATAAGCATGGCCGCCGTTCCGGGATGACGTTGATCCTCGGACTGATGGCCCTTGGCGTGATGCTGGTGGCGTTTGCGCCGACTTACAGCCAGGTCGGAATACTGGGGCCCATCGTGTTGATTGCTGGCCGCCTGCTGCAAGGTTTTTCCGCCGGGGGCGAAATCGGCGCGGCAACCAGCTGGCTGATGGAGGCCGGAGATAAATCCCGGCGCGGGCAGCGGGTGAGCTGGCAGATGACCAGCCAGGGCGGCGCCGCGCTGTTTGGGGCGGCAATGGGAGCAGGATTGAGCCACTACCTCAGCGAAGAGGCCCTGTACGATTGGGGCTGGCGCGTGCCCTTTATTCTGGGTCTGGCGATCATGCCCATTGGGATGTACATCCGGCGCCATTTGCCGGAAACGCATCATACTGAAGCGACTCCCCAAAAGGAGAACTCGGCCAAAATCCTCTGGCGGGAGCATCGTCGGGCTCTGCTGTTGGGCATTTTGCTGATAATGAAAGGCACGACAACGTTCTACATCATCATTTATTACATGCCCGCATACATGGTGAACACGCTGCACATGCCGGCGGCGACCTCCTATTGGATAAGCCTGACGGCGGCGCTGATGACGCTCCTGATCCCTTTTTTCGCAGGAAAGTTGGCGGACAGGCTGCCCAGACGTAAGCCGATCATGACGTTCTGCTTTGCCGTTTCACTCTTGTTGGTTTGGCCAATCTTCGCGTCGATTTTGAACGGTATGCCGCTGTGGATCACTATTGCGTTAATCGCTGTCGATCAGGTGCTGGCGAATGTGTGCACGGTGGTGCTGTTCCTGCTGCTGCTCGAAGCATTTCCGAAAACGGTTCGGGCCTCGGGCATCAGCATTGTGTATGCCGTTGGCGTCACCCTATTTGGCGGCTTTGCGCAATTTAACGTGACCTGGTTGCTTAAAGCGACGGGTCAGCCGATGACGCCGGCCTGGTATCTGATTTTTTGCTCTTTCGTTTCGCTGGCGGCGCTGCTTGTCTGGCGGGAACGGAAAACGCAACCTGACGCTTAATACAAGGAGCTACCTATGTTGATTAAAGAGATTCTGGATCGTGAAGAAGAGATGATCGCCCTTCGGCGTGATTTCCACCAAAACCCGGAACTGGGGTTTGAAGAGTTCCGCACCAGCGATCGTATTGCTGAACTGCTGACCGGCTGGGGTTATGAAGTACATCGCGGGTTAGGCGGCACCGGGGTGGTTGGGACACTAAAAGTGGGAAGCGGCAGTAAAAGATTGGGGATCCGCGCCGATATGGACGCGCTGCCGATGCAAGAGCAAACCGGGCTGCCCTGGGCAAGCCAGGTGGAAGGTAAGATGCATGCCTGCGGGCATGACGGCCACTGCGCCATTCTGCTTTCTGCGGCTCGCTACCTGGCGGAGAAGAAGCCTTTTAACGGGACGCTGCATCTGATCTTTCAGCCCTCGGAAGAAAAGATCGGCGGTGCTAAGCGGATGATCGACGACGGTCTGTTCAGGCTGTTCCCGTGCGACGCGGTGTTTGGGCTGCATAATTTCCCCCTGATCCCCGCCGGTCAGTGGGTGACGAAGCCGGGGGCGCTAATGGCCTCTTCTGACAGCCTGACCATCACGCTGGAAGGTAAAGGTGGGCATGGCTCGATGCCGGAGCACTGTATCGATCCTACGATTGCCGGAGCCTCTATTGTGATGGCGCTGCAAACTATTGTCTCTCGCAATATCGACCCGCAGGATGCGGCGGTGGTGACCGTGGGCAGCCTGCAGAGCGGCACAACACACAACATTATTCCACACACAGCCGTGCTGAAGCTGAACATGCGTGCCTTTAAAAAAGAGGTTCGTGAGGCGCTCAAACAACGAGTTGAAACCCTCGTCCACGCTCAGGCGGAAAGTTTTGGCCTGAAGGCCTGTATAGAGGTGGATTTTGGCTATCCGGTGACGATAAATAACGAAGCACAGACGGCATTCGCGCTTCAGGTTGCCCGGGATACGTTCGGCGCGGATAACGTCGCGGATCCTCAGCACGTGAAGAGCATGATGGGCAGCGAGGATTTCTCTTTTATGCTGGAAGAGGTGCCGGGGTGTTATCTCTGGCTGGGTACGGCGACGGGGAAAGACGACTATTCAGTGCATCATCCTCTGTATCAGTTTAACGATGCCTGTATTTCGGTGGGGGCTACATATTGGGTTCGGTTGAGTGAGGCATTTTTACGCTGAGAATTTCCCCCTGACGCTTTCCTTTGCGGGAGCGTCAGGGGGCGGAGCGTTACTCGGCGTCTTTCGGGGCTTCGCGGTTTTCCAGTTCGGTCAGTCGCTGCTCCAGCAGAGCCAGTTTCTCGCGGGTGCGCAGCAGGACCTGAGTTTGCACGTCAAACTCCTCGCGGCTCACAAGGTCAAGGCGGGTTAACTGAGACTGCAGGATCTGGCGTACTTTCTTCTCCACATCATCCCCGAACTCACGAATCCCTTTCGGCATTGACTCATGGACCTGGCGGGCGATTTGTTCAATTTTTTTCGGGTCAATCATAGCGGCTTCCATTATCTGGCGAGTAATAGGGCTAATTGTAATGCCTGATTGCCAGGGGATAAACTGGAAATGTTGCCTGTGTAATCGTTGCCCACAAAAATGATTAGCGCTATAGTGAACCTGCTTATTCTCAGGGCGGGGCGAAACTCCCCACCGGCGGTAAATCAGCGAACGCTGAAAGCCCGCGAGCGCTTCAGGCTTTGCCTGAAGGTCAGCAGATCCGGTGTAATTCCGGGGCCGACGGTTAAAGTCCGGATGGGAGAGAGTAACGATCACGTCAGGCCCTGGCCTGCCCGCGTTATTTTTTTAGCTCCTAAGACTGCCCTGATTCTGGTAACCATAATATTAATGAGGTTTTTATTACCATGAATCAGACGCTACTTTCTGCATTTGGCACCCCGACTGAGCGCGTTGAGCGTGCTCTTGATGCGCTTCGCGAAGGCCGTGGCGCTATGGTTCTCGACGATGAAAATCGTGAGAACGAAGGCGATATGATCTTCCCGGCTGAAACCATGACCGTGGAGCAAATGGCGCTGACCATTCGCCACGGGAGCGGCATTGTTTGCCTGTGCCTGACCGACGAACGCCGTAAACAGCTCGATCTGCCGATGATGGTCGAAAACAACACCAGCGCTTTCGGCACCGGGTTTACCGTGACCATCGAAGCCGCTCACGGCGTGACAACCGGCGTTTCCGCAGCCGACCGTCTGACCACCGTTCGTGCAGCTATTGCCGACGGCGCTAAGCCGAGCGACCTGCACCGCCCTGGTCACGTTTTCCCGCTGCGTGCGCAGCCGGGCGGCGTGTTAACTCGCGGCGGCCACACCGAAGCCACTATCGACCTCGTTTCCCTGGCCGGTTTCAAACCTGCAGGTGTGCTGTGTGAACTGACCAACGACGACGGCACCATGGCGCGTGCGCCGGAGTGCATCGAGTTTGCACGCAAACATAATATGGCGGTTGTGACCATCGAAGATTTGGTGGAATATCGCCAGGCGCAAGCGCGTAAAGCCAGCTAAAAAAGTAAAGCCCGGTCAGCGCGATCGGGCTTTTGTTATTCACTCCCGCCTCGCTGTTTTCGTCTTTTCAGACCTGTTCAAAATTTCTGATGATCATCATCATGCTTATCTGAGTTCTTCCCACAAAAATTGGGCGTAATCTGTGTGTATTGAATCTTAGCCATTTAAGGACACCATCATGACAAGCCCACGTATGCCCGCGCTGTTCCTTGGCCACGGTAGCCCGATGAACGTGCTGGAAGATAACCGCTATACCCGCGCCTGGGCTCAGCTCGGCGAAACGCTGCCGCGGCCAAAAGCGATTGTGGTGGTGTCGGCCCACTGGTTCACCCGTGGAACGGGCGTGACCGCGATGGAAGCGCCGAAGACGATTCACGACTTTGGTGGTTTTCCTCAGGCGCTGTATGACACGCATTACCCGGCACCCGGCTCGCCTGAGCTGGCGCAGCAGCTGGTTGATCTGCTGGCACCGACGCCGGTGGCGTTAGATAAAGAGGCATGGGGCTTTGACCACGGCTCGTGGGGCGTGCTGATCAAGATGTACCCGGAAGCGGATATTCCGATGGTGCAGCTGAGCATTGACAGCACGAAGCCGGCAGCCTGGCATCTGGAGACTGGCCGCAAACTGGCCACGCTACGTGACCAGGGCATTATGCTGGTGGCGAGCGGTAACGTGGTGCATAACCTGAGAACTGCGCGCTGGCACGGTGAAAATACACCTTACCCCTGGGCTGAGTCGTTTAACGACTATGTTAAAGCCAACCTGACCTGGAAGGGGCCTGCGGAGGAGCATCCGCTGGTGAACTATCTCAGTCATGAAGGCGGTTCACTGTCTAACCCGACGGCGGAGCATTTCCTGCCGCTACTTTATGTCCTGGGCGCGTGGGACGGCAAAGAGCCGGTGACGATTCCGGTCGACGGCATAGAGATGGGATCGCTGAGTATGCTGTCGGTTGTGGTAGGGTAAACAGAAAAGCGCCCAATGGGCGCTTTTTTAATGCTCTATTCCACAAAGATATGTGGATAGAAACGGGAAAGATCCTGCGTAATAAGCTCGCGATCCTCACGAATCCCGATCCCTGCAGGCTGATCGTTAATAAGCCAGCTGCCAATCAGTGTATAGCTGTCGCCGAATTTTGGTAGCGGATAGAACTGCTGGACGATCATGCCTTCTTCGCCGTACGGCCCGTCAACGCGCGCGATCTCCTGGCCATTCTCGATGATCTTCACGTTGGCGCCTTCGCGGGAGAAGATTGGCTTCACGACGTATTTTTCCATCGGCGGGAAGTTGTCCTCGGCGAAATAAGCCGGCAGCAGGTTAGGGTGGCCCGGGAACATCTCCCACAGCATCGGCAGCAGGGCTTTGTTGGAGATAATGCTTTTCCAGGCTGGCTCCAGCCAGCGCACGCCGGCATCTTCCAGCTTGGTGGAGAACATCTCGCGGAGCATGAATTCCCAAGGGTAGAGCTTGAACAGGTTACTGATAACCTGATCCTGCAGATCGGTAAACTGACCTTTTTCGCCGAGGCCAATTTCCTCGATAAACAGGAACTCACTGGCGACGTCAGATTCGGCGGCGCAGTCCTGCAGATACTGCACGGTGCCGCGATCTTCTACCGTGTCCTGACAGCAGGCAAAGTGCAGTAGATTGAAACCATGCTGCTGCTTGAGTTCGGCGAAACGTTCGATCAGCTTTTCCTGCAGGCTGTTGAACTGGTCCGCGCCTTCGGGCAGATTGCCCGCAGCCACCTGATCTTCAAGCCAGATCCACTGGAAGAAAGCCGCTTCATACAGCGACGTTGGCGTATCGGCATTGTTTTCCAGCAGCTTGGGTTCACCCACGCCATCCCACGCCAGATCCAGGCGGGAATAAAGGGAGGGCTGCTGGCTGCGCCATGACTGGCGAACAAATTCCCAGGTGTGTTTCGGAATGCGGAAACGGGCCATGAGCTCGTCGCTGGCCACCACTTTTTCCACAACCTGCAGACACATTTGATGCAGCTCGGCGGTGACCTCTTCCAGGCGTTCAACCTGAGCCAGCGTGAGCTTGTAATAGGCGTCTTCACACCAGTACGGCTCCCCGTACATGGTGTGAAAATTGAAGCCGTATTCCGTGGCTTTTTCGCGCCAGTCCGGGCGTTCAACGAGAGAAACTCTTTCCATGATTTATCAGCCGCCCATCGAACGGCTGCTGCCGGAGGTGGCGCTGCTGCGCTGCATGGTGGATTGCTTGGCCACTGACTCACCAAAGCCGCCGCGAGTCACCGTTGAGGTGGTCGCAGGTTTTGGTGCCATCGCACTTTTCGGAACGGTTGTCGTCCGGCCTGGGGTGGCCGCGCCGTAGCTTTTACCGCTGGCATCGGCGTACTTGCCGTAAGCCGGGCTGGCCGGGTTTTTTGAGGTAAACAGCGGCTGCTGCGCAAAGCCCGCGCCGCCGCCCATCAGACGGCCCATCATGTAGCCCGCCATCAGCGGCATCCAGAAGCTGCCGCTTTGCTGCGGTTGAGCCTGAGCCTGGCTTTCGCCGGCAAGGCTTGCCTGAGCAGGGGCTGGCTGGCACTGGCCTTCGCCAAACTCGGCCACGCAGGCTTCACGGGAAGCGTACTTCGGTGCCGTGCGCTCGGCTTCTTTCAGAGCGTTATTATAGGCGGTGGTACATTCCGCGCTTTTGCTCGGGTTTGCCTGCGAGCAGTCGTCCGCGTTTTGGTACATTGAGACGGTTTCGTCGCTTTGTTCACAGCCGGCCAGCATAAAGACGGCGGTGACCGCCAACGCCACCGGCGTTAAATGGCGTGCGTTCCAGCTTTTGCGGAACGATGAATGATTTATATTTTTTGTCCGTTTCATTTAATCAGTCCTGAGCCCAGTAGGTTTGGTGCTAAGGATAGGGGATGAGCGGTTGAAATTGAAGCGATGTTGGCCTGTTGGCAGGAGATCTTTACGTTGCCTTACGTTCAAACGCGAGACAGAAAAAAAGGGGCGTAAAAATACGCCCCTTTCGTTGGCATTCCGGCGATTAATTAGCGAATGGGTTCGCTTTTTTCCCGCTGGTGGCCGCAGCCGGAGTGGCATGAGTTGCCTTAGTGGAAGCCGTCGCTGGCGCGGTGTTGTAACCGTCAGCGCGGGCATCCTGCTCTGGGGTTTCCGGCGCAACGCTGTCCGCAGAGGTTGAAACCGGTTTGCCCAGCGTATTGTTCAGCGCAATCAGATCTTGCTCGTTCAACGTACCCAATGCTGATTTAATATTCAGCTGGTTAATCAGGTAGTTATAACGTGCGCTGGAGAGTTGCTGTTTAGCGTTATACAGCGTGGTGGTCGCATCCAGCACGTCAACGATAGTACGGGTACCCACCGAGTAACCGGCTTCCATCGCATCCAGGGAGCTTTGCGCAGACACCACGGCCTGTTTGTAAGCGTTGATGGTGCTGATAGAGGCGTTCACGTTATTAAAGGAAGAACGCACGGTCTGTACCACGCTGCGGTGCGCGCTTTCCAGCTGCTCGCTGGCACCCACAAAGTTGTACTGAGCCTGTTTAACCTGAGAGTTAACCTGGCCACCCTGGTACAGCGGCAGGGAGAAGCTCAGGCCAACCTGGTTCTGCCCTTTATAGCTGTTGTCATACTGCGAATTGCCGGAAGTTTTAGAACCATTGTAGCTGCTGTTAGTGACGCCGCTGGATGCGTTCAGGCTCAGCGTCGGCAGATGACCATCTTCAGCCAGGCGAATTTGTTCGCGCGCCAGATCCTGGCTCAGGCGAGCCTGAAGCAGGCTAAGGTTGCGTTTTTCAGCATCTTTTAGCAGGCTGTTGACCGCATCTGGCTTGGTGGTTTTGAAACCGTCTACGTTCAGAGAAGCCAGGCTCAGATAGTCGTTCCCGGTGACCTGACGCAGTGATTCCACCGCGTTGTCCAGGTTATTACGGGCGGTGACTTCGTTCGCCAGCACGGTGTCGTACTGTGCGCGGGCGTTCTGCACGTCAGTGATGGCGACCAGGCCTACGTTAAAGCGCTGAGTGGTTTGATCCAACTGGCGGTAAATAGCCTGTTTCTGCGCTTCAGTATAGGAAAGCGCGTCAATGGCGCTCAGCACGTTGAAATAGGCTGTGGCCGTGTTCAGGATCAGAGACTGCTGATCGGTCTGGAAGCTGACGTCCTGAATCCCTGCGGTTTTTTCCTGCAGGCTCAGTGCGCGCCATTTCGACATATCAAAAATGGTTTGCGTCAGCTGTAACGTTGCGCTGGTCGTGTTGGAGTTAATACCGTTAGAGTCGCGGAAACCGTTACCGTAGGTGTAATCTGCACCCAGGCCCAGCTGTGGCAGTAATGGGCTGCGCGCTTCATTAATTTTTTCGAATGCGGCGTCACGGTCAGCAACGGATTTACGCAGGTCCGGGTTGCTGGTGCGCGCCTGTTGATAAACCTGCAGCAGGTTTTCTGCCTGGCTCATGGCGCTGAAACCCGTTAGGCTCAGACCGATAAGAATGGGGAGCAGTTTCTTCATTTGCATTCCTTGTTGTGAAGCAGAATTATTTTGTTTAACGCCGACAGGAGTCAAAGATGATCGCCGATTCTACAGATTCCGTCAGCCGGGCAGGTTGGCGTAAAGTGCCATCTACCTTAATTTTCACCAATCTACCACATCAAAATTGAAAGGGCAGTTACGCAGGGTTGAAATCGCCCGGCCAGCGCCCATTTGTCATCAGGACATCATCTATGAACAAGTCAGAAAAGCTAGCGGCTACTTTCGCCAAAAAGGATGTAGAAATTATTGCACGGGAAACGCTTTATCGTGGCTTTTTTTCACTCGATCTTTATCGTTTTCGTCATCGTTTATTCAACGGCGAAATGAGTGGCGAAGTCAGGCGCGAAATTTTTGAACGCGGTCACGCTGCGGTGCTGCTACCCTATGACCCTGTGCGTGATGAAGTCGTGCTGATAGAGCAGATTCGTATCGCGGCCTGGGACACCAGCGAAACCCCATGGCTGTTAGAAATGATCGCCGGCATGATTGAAGAGGGCGAAAGCGTAGAAGATGTTGCGCGTCGTGAAGCCGTAGAAGAAGCTGGCCTTGCTGTGGGCCGAACCAAACCGGTTCTGAGCTATTTAGCCAGCCCCGGCGGCACCAGCGAAAGGTTGTCTATTTTAGTCGGCGAAGTGGATGCCACTCAGGCCAAAGGTATTCATGGCCTGGTGGAAGAAAACGAAGATATTCGTGTTCATGTGGTGAGCCGGGAGCAGGCTTACCAGTGTGTCGAAGAGGGGAGCATCGACAACGCAGCAACGGTCATCGCTTTGCAATGGCTGCAGCTGCATTATGAGCAACTAAGAAAAGAGTGGAATCACTGATTATGAAGCGCTATACCCCTGACTTCCCCGAAATGATGCGTTTGTGCGAAACCAACTTCGCGCAGCTGCGCCGCCTGCTGCCGAAAAATGATGCGGCGGGCGAAACGGTAACCTATCAGGTTAATAGCGCCAGATATCGATTAACTATTTCAGAATCAACACGTTATACCACCCTGGTGGAAATAGAACAAACGCACCCCTCGGTGAGTTACTGGAGCCTGCCGTCAATGTCGGTCAGGCTGTATCACGACGCGATGGTCGCGGAAGTGTGTTCAAGCCAGCAGATCTTTCGCTTCAAAGCGCGATATGATTATCCGAATAAAAAGTTGCATCAACGCGACGAAAAGCATCAAATTAACCAGTTTCTTGCTGATTGGCTGCGCTACTGTTTAGCGCATGGAGCAATGGCCGTGCCTGTGTATACCTAGTTTTTTTAGGGTTGAGGACGGTTAACGGCACAACGCCCTGAATAAATGGATGATATTGATACCCTGAATGAATCGAGCTGCCGCCTGGATATCAGCAGCTTAAGTGTGGTGGGTAGTGAGTGCGTGAAACCTAAGGACACCATTTGGAAAGCCTGTTAACCCTTCCTGTGGCCGATGGAGGCCGAATCAGGATATTGCAAATAACCGATACCCATTTGTTCGCTGGAAAGAACGAAACGCTGCTCGGGATTAATACCTGGAAGAGCTATCAGGCGGTCTTGACCGCTATTCTGGCCGAACAGCGTGCCTGCGACTTACTGGTGGCAACCGGGGATTTGGCCCAGGATCACAGCGTGGAGGCTTATCAGCATTTTGCTGAAGGAGTCTCCCGCATTTCTGCGCCTTGCGTTTGGCTGCCGGGTAACCACGATTTTCAACCTGCAATGTTTAACGCTCTGCAGGAAGCGGGTATTTCTCCGGCCAAGCGCGTTTATATCGGCGATCGCTGGCAAATCTTGCTGCTGGACAGCCAGGTCTTTGGCGTTCCCCACGGTGAACTGAGCGACTATCAGCTGGAATGGCTTGAGCGTCAGCTGGCTGCGGCTCCAGAGCGCCACACCCTACTTTTGCTGCATCATCATCCTCTTCCTGCCGGCTGCAGCTGGCTGGATCAGCACAGCCTGCGCAATGCTGCCGCACTGGATGCCGTGCTTAAGCCCTGGCCGCAGGTGAAAACGCTGCTTTGTGGGCACATTCATCAGGAACTGGATCTCGACTGGAACGGTCGCAGAATGCTGGCCACGCCTTCGACATGCGTCCAGTTCAAACCTCACTGCGCCAATTTCACGCTCGACACCATTGAGCCGGGATGGCGCTGGCTCGATCTTTATCCTGACGGCAGCCTGACGACGGAAGTTTGCCGTTTGCAAAGCGGTAAATTTAGTCCTGACACGGCTTCTGAGGGTTATTAATGCCTGCGTTACTGTATCTGCACGGGTTTAATAGCTCTCCGGCCTCCGCAAAAGCGACCCGTTTTAAGGCGTGGTTGGCTCAGCATCATCCTGAAATTGAGATGATTGTGCCTCAGTTACCGCCTTATCCGGCAGAGGCTTCCGAGCTGCTAGAGTCGCTGGTGCTCAAACGTGGAGGAGAGCCACTGGGCATTGTGGGGTCTTCCCTCGGCGGTTATTACGCGACCTGGCTTTCGCAGTGCTTTACGCTGCCTGCGGTGGTGGTTAACCCGGCGGTTCGCCCTTTTGAGCTGCTTGTGGGTTACCTTGGTAAAAACGAGAACCCCTACACCGGGCAGCAATATGTGCTAGAGTCACGCCATATTTACGATCTGAAAGTCATGCAGATTGACCCGTTGGAAGCGCCAGACCTGATTTGGCTGCTGCAACAAACGGGCGATGAGGTGCTTGATTACCGCCAGGCCGTAGCCTACTACGCGCTCTGCCGCCAGACGGTGAAACCCGGTGGCAATCATGCCTTCACGGGCTTCGAAGATTATTTCACACAGATTGTCGACTTCCTCGGCTTGCGCTGAGGCCTGACGGCCGATTTCCTGTTTCGCTATCTGAATGAATAAACCATGACGCAATCCTATAATGCCGATGATATAGAGGTACTCACCGGGCTTGAGCCTGTTCGCCGCCGCCCGGGGATGTACACTGACACCACTCGTCCTAACCATTTAGGACAGGAAGTCATTGATAACAGCGTGGATGAGGCGCTGGCAGGTCACGCTAAGCGCGTGGATGTCATCCTGCACGCCGACCAGTCGCTGGAAGTCATTGATGACGGGCGCGGGATGCCTGTTGATATCCATTCCGAAGAGAAGGTCCCGGCCATTGAGCTGATCCTTTGCCGTCTGCATGCGGGCGGTAAATTCTCGAATAAAAACTACCAATTCTCCGGCGGCCTCCACGGCGTAGGGATCTCTGTGGTTAACGCCCTTTCCAAACGCGTTGAAGTGACCGTCCGCCGCGACGCTCAGGTATACAGCATCGCTTTTGAAAACGGCGAGAAGGTGCAGGATCTGGAAGTGATTGGCACCTGCGGGAAGCGCAATACCGGGACCAGCGTGCATTTTTGGCCGGATGAAAGCTTCTTCGACAGCCCGCGCTTTTCCGTTTCACGCCTCAGCCATCTGCTGAAAGCGAAAGCGGTACTGTGCCCGGGGGTTGAGATTACCTTTACCGATAAGGTGAATAATACCGAGCAGCGCTGGTGCTACCAGGACGGCCTGAACGACTATCTGTGCGAAGCCGTAAATGGCCTGATTACCCTCCCGGAAGCACCGTTTATCGGCAATTTTTCGGGCGACACCGAAGCCGTTGACTGGGCGCTGCTCTGGTTGCCGGAAGGCGGTGAGCTGCTGACGGAAAGCTACGTAAACCTGATCCCAACCATGCAGGGCGGTACTCATGTTAACGGCCTGCGTCAGGGGCTGCTCGATGCCATGCGTGAGTTCTGCGAATACCGCAATATTCTGCCGCGTGGCGTGAAGCTCTCTGCGGAAGATATTTGGGAACGCTGCGCCTATGTGCTGTCGGTCAAAATGCAGGATCCTCAGTTTGCTGGCCAAACGAAAGAACGTCTCTCCTCACGCCAGTGTGCGGCCTTTGTCTCCGGCGTAGTGAAGGATGCTTTCAGCCTGTGGCTGAACCAGAACGTACAGGCGGCAGAACAGCTGGCAGAGCTGGCTATTTCCAGCGCTCAGCGCCGCATGCGCGCCGCGAAGAAGGTTGTGCGTAAAAAGCTGACCAGCGGGCCAGCGCTGCCGGGTAAGCTGGCAGACTGTACTGCGCAGGATTTAAGCCGGACCGAACTATTCCTGGTGGAAGGGGACTCGGCGGGCGGCTCCGCGAAACAGGCTCGCGATCGCGAATATCAGGCGATCATGCCGCTGAAAGGGAAGATCCTGAACACATGGGAAGTTTCTTCTGACGAAGTACTGGCCTCGCAGGAAGTGCACGATATTTCTGTGGCGATCGGTATTGATCCAGACAGTGAAGATCTGAGCCAGTTGCGCTATGGCAAGGTCTGTATCCTTGCGGATGCGGACTCCGATGGTCTGCACATTGCCACGCTGCTGTGCGCGCTCTTTGTGCGCCACTTCCGGGCACTGGTGAAAGGTGGTCACGTTTACGTGGCGATGCCGCCGCTCTACCGCATCGATCTGGGTAAAGAGGTTTATTACGCGTTGGATGAAGAAGAAAAAGCCGGCGTGCTGGAACAGCTTAAGCGCAAGAAAGGCAAGCCAAACGTGCAGCGCTTTAAAGGGCTGGGCGAGATGAACCCGCTTCAGCTTCGCGAGACCACGCTTGATCCGAATACGCGCCGTCTGGTTCAACTGACCATCAGCGATGAAGACGACCAGCGCACGCTGGCGACAATGGATATGCTGTTGGCCAAAAAGCGTTCGGAAGATCGCCGCAACTGGCTGCAGGAAAAAGGCGACATGGCCGATATCGAGGGCTAAACGTTTTTCTCCAAAACGTAAAAGGGATGGCTCAGGCCATCCCTTTTTGCATTCTCAGACGCCAGTTACTTCACGGCTTCTTCGAGAATGCGGATATGCACTTCCAGCACGTCGTCTTTCACGCGGGCGCTATGTTCTTTCATGTGGGCCGTCTCAAGATGGGCTTCCAGATGCGCAACGCTTTCCCATTTTTCCAGCATGAAGATGGAGTCCGGAGCGGTAGTCTGGAACGCGACCTGGGCGTTATGATCGACCAGCGGCGCGTAGCCGTGGCAGCCTTCTTCCTTCAGCACGGTTGGAATAATTTTCTCAAACGCTGCAATTACCGCCTGGCGATGGTGTGACCCAGGACGTGTACGAATTTCTGCAATCACTGTCAGCATGACTAACTCCTTATGTTATCCGGCAAACAGTTAAGCAAAAATACCAGCCAGATGCTTGCGATATTCTGCTACATAATGTGGCACGTCAGGTGCCTTGATGACGTCATTAGCGATAAAGGTTGGCAGCCCTTCCATGCCCAGAAACTGGTTAGCCTTGTGGAATGGAAGATAAACACCGTCTACGCCAACGCCATGGAAAAACTGATCTTTTTCGGTGAAAGCTTCTAAAGGTGCGTTCCAGGTCAGGGACATCATGTAGGTTTTGCCCTGAATCAGGCCGCCGGAACCATATTTTTTAGAGGCGTCTGAACGGGTACGGCCGTCGCTGGCATACAGCGAACCGTGGCCCTCGGTGAACACATCGTCAATGTACTTTTTGACCGTCCACGGGGCGCCCATCCACCAGCCCGGCATCTGCCAGATGATGCTGTCTGCCCAAAGGAATTTCTCAACTTCCGCTTTAACGTCATATTCGCTGTCTGCGCGGGTGACCTGGACATCATGCCCGAGGTCGCGCAAATAGCTTTCCGCGACTTCGGTCATGGTGTCATTAAGCTGGCCGTTGGAATGGCCGAATTTTTTACCGCCGTTGATAATCAGGATGTTGCTCATTGTTAGCCCTTAAATAATTACGTTTGCCAATCATTATAATGAGAACCTTACTGTGAAAAAATGACCAGGATGTGCAAAGACTTTTGCTGCACGAGCAATAATCCGGCTGAAATTTCTCAGTTCCAACGGATGCAAACCCTAAAACCGCCGCTTTCTGCGTTGCCGAAAGTTGCCCGCATACCGTGCAACGCCGCAATTCGACTAACGATTGACAACCCCAGCCCGCTGCCGGTTTTTAGCTGCCCTGGTGGGCGGAAGAAGCGTTCCCCCAAAGAGGCAAGATATTCAGGGTTCACGCCCGGTCCATTGTCGATAACCTTAAGCTCATTCTCCTTAAGTACGACGTTCACAACGCTGCCTGCAGGGCTGTAGCGGACGGCGTTATCAATGATATTGCGCAACATCAACCCAAGCAGAAGTGGCTGAACGAGCTGGGTTACTGGTTTTTCCGGCATCTGCAGGTGGATATCAATATGCTCTCGCTGGGCCGCGTGCCAGGCTTCCATCACGCTTTCCTGAAGCAGAGTCTGCAGTGACACGTCCTGGACATCATTCAGTTCAGCCAGAGAGTCCAGCCGGGAAAGCGTCAGCAGCTGTTCAACAAGACGGGAGGCTCGGTCAATGCCCTGATGAAGCTGGTTCAGCGCTTGCTCTCTGACTTGGGCATCATCTTCCGCCAGTTGAGCCACCTCTGCCTGTACCTTCAGGGCCGCAAGCGGGGTTCGGAGTTCGTGGGCGGCATCGGACGTAAAGCGCCTTTCACGCTGCATAAATGCTTCTGTACGCTCAAAGAGCTGATTTAAGGCATCCACAAGGGGCCTGACTTCCAGCGGGAGAGGCTGAGTCTCGAGTCTGCTGTTGTCACCGGGGGGGCGACGCTGTAGTTTTTGCGCCAGTTTTCGCAGCGGTGCCAGCTCTCTGCTGACTAACCCAATCAGCAGGACCAGCATCAGCGGCAGTGCTATTAACCAGGGCGTGAGCTGAGCGGACACGATATCCAGAGCCATATCGTTCCTGTAGTCCCACTCCTGACCGACCACGATACGATAACGACCATCAGGCGTTGTCAGCCAGACCAGACGCCAGAGATCGTCATCATCATCGAGTTGCCCATCAGTAAATCCGTCCCTATGCCATGAATAGATCAGTCCTTTACCGCTGTCGCCGTCATTGAGCACAAGCCTGCCCTCAGCGGTAAAAATGGCGAAGGCTAATGTGTCATCATCGAGCTTACCGCGATGTTTTTTCAGAATGTTTTTACTGCGAGGAAGCTGTGGCTCGGCGCTGTTTGCGCCATCGAAATCCAGCACGCTTAGCCGCTTAGCAAAAAGCAGTTGTTGGGTATCGAAGAGCTTGTTGAGCGATTTACGGGCTTCATACCAAGCGGCGGCACTGGCAAAGGCTGCTGCTGCAAGGGTCAGCACTATAAAGCCTACGGTCAGGCGTGTGCGTAAGCTTTTGGTCAACGTTCTTAGCATGCATCACCTAACGTATAGCCGATGCCGTGTACGGTGCGAATAAAACCGCTGCCCAGCTTTTTACGGAGATGATGGATGTGAACTTCAAGGGCGTTGCGCGAGACTTCATCGTCCCAGCTATAGATTTTTTCCTCGATCAGTGTACGTGGCAGAACACGCCCGACATTACGCATAAGCAACTCGAGTAAAGCGAATTCCTTAGGCTTTAGCTGTAGGGGCTCGCCGTTGAGAGATACCGTATGGTTTTCCGGAGAAAGTACGACATTTCCGTGGGTAATCTCTGGCTGCGCGTGGCCGTGCGCCCGGCGGATGAGTACCTGCAACCGCACTGCCACTTCTGTCAGGGCGAATGGTTTGCAAAGGTAGTCGTCCGCACCCAGCTGTAATCCTTCAATGCGCTCTTCCAGCGAGTCTCTGGCAGTCAGGATTAGTACGGGCTGACTGTGCCCCTCTTTACGCCAGGCGCGCAGAATATCCAGGCCATCCATGCCCGGGAGACTGAGATCCAACACTACGGCGTCGTAGGGGGCTAGGCCAAGTGCGGCTTGCCCCTTTGGCCCATCGCTAAACCAGTCAACTGCAAACCCCATTTTGATTAATCCGGCTTTAATGCCGTCACCAATTAGTGGGTCATCCTCAATAAGTAACAGGCGCATGGCGCACTCCTTGTTGCTGCCGTTAAGACGAGCAGTAAATACCTGTCGTCTTTGTGTGTACAGAAGAAAAGCCTGCTCCTTCGGCAAAGACCGCAAATTTGTAATAAAAAAACACTTCCTGCCGAGGGGTTAAGATCTCGTTAAGATTTGGGCGCTTTACTAGGGGCTAAGAAACGAAAGGAGAATTACATTATGAAAAAGACAGCCGCTTTATTTGCCATTATCGCTTTAACTTCAGCCCCTCTATTTGCTGCTCAGACCGGGGGGTTTGTTGACCCTAATGCCTCGGTACATACTCAGCCTATACAGCAGGGCGGCTTTGTGGGCCCAACGGGGAGTAAAACCACGGTAAAACAGGCCAAAACGTTATCTGATGACACTTGGGTGACGCTGACCGGTAAAATTGAGCAGCGCATTGGTGGTGAAGATTATATTTTCCGCGATGCAACCGACAGTATCAACGTAGACATTGACCATAAGCGTTGGAACGGCCAAACGGTCACCCCTCAGGACACCGTGGAAATTCAGGGTAAAGTGGATAAAGACTGGAACTCGATAGAAATCGACGTAAAGCAAATTAACAAACTGAAGTAACGCTGAAAATGCGGCTTGCCCATATGGGCTGCCGCTTCGTATAAAGCTATTCATCGCTATGACTCAACAGGCCAGATAAGGTACTATCGGCGGCAATTACGCCGATTGTGGCCACAATCGGTTCGTCAGTTTGAGGATGAATGAGCAATGAGTGATTTGACTCATGATGGTGCTGAGCGTCTTGCGCTGCACGAATTCACGGAAAATGCGTATCTCAACTATTCCATGTACGTCATCATGGACCGCGCCCTGCCGTTTATTGGCGACGGGCTCAAGCCGGTTCAGCGTCGAATCGTATATGCGATGTCGGAGCTGGGGCTAAACGCCAGCGCAAAATTCAAAAAGTCAGCCCGTACCGTGGGTGATGTGCTGGGTAAATACCATCCGCACGGCGACAGCGCCTGTTATGAAGCGATGGTGCTGATGGCGCAGCCGTTCTCTTACCGCTATCCGCTGGTGGACGGGCAGGGGAACTGGGGCGCGCCGGACGATCCTAAGTCCTTTGCTGCCATGCGTTATACCGAATCCCGCCTGTCGAAGTACGCGGAGCTGCTGCTCAGTGAGCTCGGGCAGGGAACGGTAGACTACATCCCGAACTTTGACGGAACGCTGCAGGAGCCAAAAATGCTGCCTGCGCGTTTACCGAACATCCTGCTTAACGGGACAACCGGCATTGCGGTAGGGATGGCAACAGACATTCCTCCGCATAACCTGCGCGAAGTCGCTCAGGCCGCCATAACGCTGATTGACCAGCCAAAAACGACGCTGGACAGCCTGCTGGATATCGTCCACGGTCCGGATTATCCGACCGAAGCGGAAATCATCACGCCGCGTGAAGATATTCGCAAAATCTACCAGAACGGGCGCGGCTCCATCCGCATGCGTGCGGTGTGGCGCAAAGAAGACGGCGACGTTGTGATTACCGCGCTGCCTCATCAGGTGTCAGGCGCTCGCGTGCTGGAGCAGATTGCCAGCCAGATGCGTGCGAAAAAGCTGCCAATGGTTGAAGACCTGCGCGACGAGTCGGATCATGAAAACCCGACCCGGCTGGTGATTGTGCCTCGTTCCAATCGCGTAGACGTTGAGCAGGTAATGAACCATCTGTTCGCGACCACCGATTTGGAAAAAAGCTATCGCGTTAACCTGAATATGATTGGCCTTGACGGTCGCCCGGCGGTGAAAAACCTGCTGGAGATCCTCAGCGAATGGCTGGTCTACCGTCGTGACACGGTGCGCCGCCGCCTGAACTACCGTCTGGAAAAAGTCCTTAAACGCCTGCATATCCTCGAAGGTTTGCTGGTAGCGTTCCTCAATATCGACGAAGTGATTCATATCATTCGTACCGAGGATGAGCCGAAGCCGGTGCTGATGTCTCGTTTTGATATCAGCGAAACGCAGGCCGAAGCTATCCTTGAGCTGAAGCTGCGTCACCTCGCTAAACTGGAAGAGATGAAGATCCGCGGCGAGCAGAACGAGCTGGAAAAAGAACGCGATCAGCTGCAGGGTATTCTCGCTTCAGAGCGCAAAATGAACACGCTGCTGAAAAAAGAGCTGCAGTCGGATGCCGATACCTACGGGGACGACCGTCGCTCTCCGCTGCATGAGCGCGGTGAAGCGAAGGCGATGAGCGAGCATGACATGGTGCCGTCTGAACCGGTGACGATTGTGCTGTCGCAAATGGGCTGGGTGCGCAGCGCCAAAGGCCACGATATTGACGCGCCGGGCCTGAGCTATAAAGCCGGTGACAGCTACCTTGGCTCAGCCAAAGGTAAGAGTAATCAACCGGTGGCGTTCATTGACTCCACCGGGCGAAGCTACGCGCTGGATCCTATCACGCTGCCGTCAGCACGTGGTCAGGGTGAGCCTCTGACCGGTAAGCTGACGCCACCGCCGGGTGCGACGGTTGACTATGTGCTGATGGCCGCAGACGATCAGAAGCTGCTGATGGCTTCGGACGCAGGCTATGGCTTCGTCTGTACCTTTAACGACGTTGTTTCACGCAACCGCGCAGGTAAAACGCTGATTTCCCTTCCGGATAACGCCCGCGTCCTCCCTCCGCTGGAAATTCACAGCGCAGACGACATGCTGTTGGCGATCACCGCCGCCGGGCGCATGCTGATGTTCCCGGTGAGTGACCTGCCGGAGCTGTCGAAAGGCAAGGGTAATAAAATTATCTCTATCCCGGCAGCCGAAGCGGCGAAAGGTGAAGATAAGCTGGCACATCTGTTTATCCTGCCGCCGCAGAGTACGCTGACGCTGCACGTCGGGAAGCGTAAAATTAAGCTGCGCCCTGAAGAGCTGCAGAAAATTACCGGTGAGCGAGGCCGCCGCGGGACGCTGATGCGTGGCCTGCAGCGTATCGACCGCGTGGACGTCGATTCGCCAATGCGGGCTGGAGCTGGAGACAGCGAAGAATAATCCGGGGTACGGCGGCAGCGTTGCCGCCGTCCGGTGTGTTTTACGCTAAAGCCGATATACTTATCAACGGCTTCGGCTCATGAGGTAGTTATGCTAGCGATTGTACGTTTTATTATTGTCGTTATTTACTGCATCCTGGTATGCATCTTTGGTTCAATTTATTGTCTGTTTAGCCCGCGTAATCCGCGCCATGTGGCAACTTTTGGGCACCTTTTCGGGCGTCTGGCGCCAGTATTCGGTCTCAAGGTTGAAACCCGCTTACCTGCCGGGGCAGAAAACCACCCCACCGCGATTTACATCGGTAACCATCAAAACAACTACGATATGGTGACGGCTTCGAGTATCGTGCAGCCGCCGACGGTAACGGTTGGGAAAAAAAGCCTGGTGTGGATCCCGTTTTTTGGCCAGCTTTACTGGCTGACTGGCAACCTGTTGATTGACCGGGATAACCGGGCAAAAGCCCACGGTACTATCTCCCAGGTTGTCGAGCAGATTCGCAAACGTAATGTTTCTATCTGGATGTTCCCGGAAGGGACCCGCAGCCGTGGTCGAGGCCTGCTGCCGTTTAAAACCGGGGCGTTTCATGCCGCGATTGCCGCGGGCGTGCCGATTATTCCGGTGTGCGTTTCCAATACCAGTAATAAAATTAAGCTAAACCGTTGGAACAACGGGTTGGTCATCGTCGAAATGCTGCCGCCAATTGATACCAGCGCTTATGGGAAAGATCAGGTCCGTAAGCTGGCCACTGACTGTCGTGAACTGATGATGGCCAAAATCGACGAACTCAATCAAGAAGTTGCCGCGCGTGAAGTCGCCGGCAAAGTTGAAAAGAATCAGGCGAGTTAAATGCCGCCTTTGGCGGTACGGTTTGTATCGCCTTTCGTTATTCAGTTTTACATGGAGCAATTATGTCACTCAGTCGGCGTCAGTTTATTCAGGCATCCGGAGTTGCGCTTTGTGCCGGCTCGGTGCCGCTGAGGGCAAACGCGGCAGGGCAGCAGCAGCCTTTACCTGTTCCCCCTCTGCTTGAATCTCGTCGCGGCCAGCCCTTATTCCTGACGCTGCAGCGCGCTCACTGGTCATTTACCGGCGGCGCTAAGGCACCCGTTTGGGGCTTTAACGGGCGCTATATGGGGCCAACCATTCGCGTCTGGAGCGGGGATGACGTGAAGATGATCTACAGCAACCGTCTGCAGGAAAATGTTGCGATGACGATTGCTGGCCTGCAGGTGCCGGGGCCGCTGATTGGCGGGGCCGCACGTATGATGTCGCCGAACGTAGACTGGGCGCCCGTTTTACCCATTCGCCAGCGAGCCGCTACGCTGTGGTATCACGCCAACACGCCGAATCGCACCGCAAGGCAGGTTTACAACGGCCTCGCGGGGATGTGGTTAATTGAGGATGAAGTCAGCAAATCTCTGCCAATCCCTAACCATTACGGCGTGGATGACTTCCCGATTATCATCCAGGACAAGCGACTCGACAACTTCGGTGCGCCAGAGTATCAGGAGCCAGGCAGCGGCGGTTTTGTTGGCGATACGCTGCTGGTGAACGGGGTGCAAAGCCCGTACGTGGAAGTGTCCCGTGGTTGGGTGCGTCTGCGTTTGTTGAACGCCTCAAACTCGCGTCGCTACCAGCTGCAAATGAGCGATGGTCGCTCCATCGCGGTGATTTCCAGCGATCAGGGGTTCCTGCCGGCACCCGTTTCGGTCAAGCAGCTGTCGCTGGCGCCGGGAGAGCGGCGAGAAATTCTTATCGACATGACCGAAGGCAAAGAGGTCTCGATTACCGCCGGTGAAGCGGCGGGGATCATGGATCGCATTCGTGGTTTCTTTGAGCCGTCGAGCATTTTGATTTCCACGCTGGTGTTAACGCTGCGTCCTACCGGGCTGCTGCCGCTGGTGACCGACACGCTGCCAATGCGCCTTCTGCCGGAAGAGATTATCGGCGGTAACCCAACGCGCAGCCGTGAAATCACCCTCGGTGACGATCCGGGCATTAACGGCCAGCTGTGGGATATGAAGCGGATTGATATTCAGACTCAGCAGGGCACCTGGGAACGCTGGACGGTGCGCGCTGATACGCCGCAGTCTTTCCACATTGAGGGCGTTAGTTTCCTGGTGCGCAACGTCAACGGGGCTTCGCCGTTCGGGGAAGATCGCGGCTGGAAGGATACCGTGTGGATAGACGGGCAGGTTGAGCTGCTGGTCTACTTTGGGCAGCCTTCCTGGGAGCATTTCCCGTTCCTCTACTCCAGCCAGACGCTGGAGCTTGCCGATCGTGGCTCCATCGGTCAGCTATTGGTTCAGCCCGCACCCTAGTTTTTACCCTCACCCTAACCCTCTCCCTACAAGGGGGTACGGTCCGGGGACATCGTGAACACTTGTTCGGGGACATGGTAGACACTTACAACTAAGGCATAAGAACCCGTTTATGGAGCCGCTTATGCCGTGGTATGCGAGAGATACCATGTCATTACGTTCTGAGTTTGTTCTGCTCGCCTCGCAGGACGGGGCGAACATTCGTCTTCTGTGCCGTCGCTATGGCATTTCTCCTGCCACTGGCT